>DAOWIJ010000259.1 GCA_030640955.1 Fidelibacterota bacterium | reverse complement strand
TACCACAACTACCGTATTGGTACTGGATGCTTTCTTTGACCGTTATGAAGAGGTAGCAAATGATGATAACTGGGGCGGCATTATGTACCCGCTCATGGCGGGTGACCACGACCAGACCCAGAGCAAATTCTTTGAAATATGGCTGCATGGCTACCATGGCGAGATGCACGTGGACCTGGGAGTAATCAGTGAAGACGTGGATGATGACGGACTGGTAGATACCGAGGATATTCCCATCGAGTTTACCAATGAGGGTAACGGTTATCTCGACGCCGGTGAGGATGTGGGCCTGGATGGCTGCAGCGACGCGTACGAAGACGGGATGGGCGGCTGTTTTGGCTTTGATGATGACAATGATGGAACCAGCGATGAAGAATTATTTAACGGCCTTGACGACGATGGTGATGGACTCATTGATGAAGATTTATCTGTATTGCCTCCTCTGGCCGATCTAGGCGATCCCAACGGCGATAACTGGTCCAACACTCAAAGCGACTATGAGAACGATTTTGTCAATGGCACCGAGGGCAACCACGATTCCATGGAGGGCAGTTTCCCGGACTCGGAAGATATGGATGGCCTGGGAGTTCAGTCAAAGGATGTCACCAACGATTATTTTACTTATAGCTTCAGTCTGGAGGTGGACCATCCCGATACTGCCCTGGTGGAAGGGGAAACCCGGTATATCGAGGGAAGCCGCAAGGGAGAGTTGACCGGTTGGAGATTGTTCCGTATCCCCCTGGCCGATTTTGAGGTGGGCGAAGGAATGGAGCCTAACTGGAACGATATCAAGGCCCTGCGTGTCTGGGTCGATGGTCTGGGGAGCGCTCCAATTTACCAGTCGGAAAAAACAGCCAGGATCGAGATTGCCAAAATCGAGATCGTTGGCAACGAATGGCAGGAGGTGGGTATCGCACCCATCAATTCGGAAGAGTACATTCTATCCGATTCGCTGCCGGGTATTGCCGTTACTGTGGCCAATACCGAGGACAATGATGATTACACGCCGCCACCAGGCATTAAGGGCGAGTTTGACCGCATCAATCAAATTCGCCTGAAAGAGCAATCCCTGGTAATGGACTTCACCAGCGCGGGCATCGACACCGGCTATAAAAGCGCCATCAACAAGATTGTTGACAAGCAGGAAGGCTCCTTTCTGATATACGGCACCATGGAGTTATTTCTCCACGGCGCTGTTGAGCCGAACTCGATGCACCTGATGACGGAGGATACTTCCTTTGTCTGGTTCTGGATGCGGCTGGCCCAGGGGGAAGGCGCCAATAAGCAGTATTATGAGGTGCGCAAGCCGGTCTATACCGGCTGGGACAGGAATACCCTGAGGATTGACATGGCTGAGATTGCACGCCTGAAAATCGATCCGGCGCCGGAATACATTATGGTGGATAATGACACTATCGCCAAATACACGATGACTGACGGCATGGAGGTCTATATCAAGGGCGATCCTTCACTGGAACGGATCAAGGAATATAGGGCCGGCGTAATGAACATGCATAAATCGGATCGCGTATACGGCCGTGTAATGATGGACGAATTGCGGCTGGCCGATGTGAATCGCGACAAGGGCATGGCCATGCGTATCGGTGGCTCGATGAAGTTCGCCGACCTGTTACGGGTTACGTTGAATTACTCCCGCAAAGACGCCGATTTCCATACGGTTCAACAACAGATAGTTCCAGGGCCCAAGAACAGCGAAAGCTTCGATGCGGGTGTCCAGTTCTTTCCCGACCAGTTCCTACCTCAGGACTGGGGAGTGAAGCTGCCGTTGAGTGTCAGTTTCGCCAGGAGTATCTCGAGTCCAAAATACTTCACGGGTAAAGACATACCTGCCGGTGACATCAAATATATCAGTGATATTATAAGTCCGGATTTCATTACCGGGAAAGACGTGCCGGCCACAAGCGCCAAACACGCCCCGGTCGACAATCAGACAAGAAACCACCAGATTTCTTTCAAGACCAGCTTCAACAAGTCCAGTCGCAGCCGGTACTGGCTCATGCGACAGTCGTTAGACCGCTTTCAGGGCAGCATTACTCTGGCGCGGAGGAAATCATCATCGGTGCAGATACTGGCCAATGAATCACAGAATATCGCCAGCCATATGTCATATCCCGTCACTTTCAGCGCCGATAATTACTTTGAGCCATTGCGCTTTATGGAAAAGATTCCCTGGCTGGGGGAGCGTTTCAAAGAGACGCGGTTTTACTACTCACCAACCAGTGTAAATTTCTCTGCCGACATCACGGAGGGGGTTACCAGCCGCAAGACGCGGGCCGCACCGGAGACAATTAACGAGACTTACAACCTGAACCTCAAACGTGTCTTCCGTGGCAAGTACCGCCTGACCGAAAAAATCAGCGCCGATTATTCCTGGAATATGAGCAATGCCATGGACCACCTGCGCCATACCAAACTGGACGCCGTCAAGGAATTCGACACCGGCTATCCGGTGCAAAGCGGCGAAACATTTTCGGCCAATTGGGACGCTGAAATATTGAGGTGGCTCAAGCCCAAGCTGACCTATCAGGGCAAGTATGGCTGGACCAAAAATACCGAGATTAGTAATGACTCTACAGGTGCCAGGATTAGCACTTCGGGCCGTATGAACAGCAGTGTATCGATCAGCCCCAAAGAGTTGGTTGAGATATTTTATACACCCGAAACCAAGACCACCCGGGGCCGGCGGAGCCGGCGGAATCGAAGTGGTACAGACCAGGACGAAGGAACCTCCAAGAAGCTGTTTGAAATCAAGAACGAGAAAGCCAGGGCGGTGCTGAAAAGCATTCATGCAGCTGCCGGCCAGATTACACCACTATCCGTAACCATGGGTTATGGCCACACCGGCGCCGAACCGGCCACCATCGGTACCCCACCACTGGCGTATAAGATGGGTCTGAGTACCGAATCAGGTCTGCCATTTGCAACCCACACTACCGGCCTGATCAACCTGGGAGAAAACCGGGACCTGTCATTGCGCTCGGGCTTCAACCTGGGGAAATCGATAAACGTCAGCTTCAGTCAGAATCGCAAGTGGCAGTCGACGGAAAGGGCCGCTGCCCGCAGCACCACGGAGAGTGTTGACTATCTGGTACTGACTGATGGGGACGTGCCGGGTATCCCCTTTGTAAGCTGGAACATCAGATTCCAGAACGTGGAGAAATTACCGTTGCTGAACAAGGTGCCCTGGCGGGTGAGCATGGATCACGCCTATTCCGGCACCAAAGACAGCCGACAACAAAATAAACAACCCGCTACGGAAACCTATCGGAGGGCCTTCCAACCCTTGGCCCGTCTGACCATGTCCTTTAATAACGGTATATCATCAAACCTGGGGGTCAGCAACAGCATGTCCTTGCAACGCAGTGAGGCTGGGGACAGCAAAACAGAGGCCATGCAGATCAATGGTTCGATAGCTTACCAGCATCGCGGCGGCCTGAATATCCCTCTGCCATTCCTGCGCGACTTCAAGATGCAGAACACGGCGAACTTCAGTCTGGATGTGAATTACAGCTCTAATATCCAGAGTGATAAGAAAGGTGCAGCCCGCAAATTTGAACCGCGGGCTGTAACCAGCAAATGGGGGATCAAGCCCAGTATTACCTACAGCTTTACCAATAAGGTTTCCGGCAGCCTGATTATGGAGTATAACGAATCGTTCCATAATATTTCTGGCAAGCGTATCACCCGCCGCTTTCAGTTCGATGTCAATATTGCAATCAGGGGGCAATAACAATGCAACATAACATGTCATGGCTATTGTGTTTACTGCTTGCCCTGCCGGGCAGCCTGGTTCGAGCACAGGCGCCCTTCTTTGATGGCGAGCAGGCCTATAGCCTGCTCATAAAACAAGTTGCCATGGGACCGCGTAATCCGGGCTCTGAAGGCCATGCCGCCATAACCGCTTTTCTACGCGACTACCTCAGCTCCCGGGCGGAAGACGTGGTGATCCAGTCCGGGTACCGTCGTCACCCTTACAGCAGTGATACACTGACCATTACCAATATCATCGGCCGGTTTAATATGGCGGCTGTTGACAGAGTGCTTCTGCTGGCCCACTACGATACCCGCGACCAGGCCGACCTGGATCCCGATTCCGCTTTACGCAGCCAGCCGATACCCGGCGCTAATGACGGCGCCAGTGGCGTGGCCGTATTGTTGACCCTGGCTGACCTGATGGCAACGCAACTTCCCCGGATCGGGGTAGACCTGCTGTTTACGGATGCGGAGGATATGGGCCGTTCAGGAGACCTGGCCAACTTCTGTCTGGGCGCCAAGCTTTTCGTGGGGGAGATGGAAAGCCTGCTGGGTGGCAGGCCGCGATATGCCGTCCTTCTTGATATGATCGGCGATGCAGACCTGTCCCTGCCGATCGAGTACCATTCCTGGCGGGACGCACGGCAGCTGGTGATGCGAATCTGGCAGTTGGCCCAGGACCTGGGATATGAGCAGTTCAATTTTGAGCATGGTCCGGCGATCTACGATGATCATATACCATTCCTGGAGGCCGGCATACCGGCGGTGGACATTATCGACTTCGACTATGGCGATGGGGAGCAAAGCTACTGGCACACCATGGCGGACACGCCGGATAAATGCTCCCCGGAAAGCCTGGCGGCAGTGGGAACGGTAGTTGCTACCCTGATTTACACAGAGAAACCCTAGCGTCTATGGCAGATCAGCCCTCAGTCAGTAAGCGGGAGCTGGTGGTGGTTCATCTGGCAGGCGCCAATTACCTGCTGGAAACCGGCCTGGCGTTGGTCAGTGATCTGATTACCGGCGCTCAGGAGCACGAGGGCCCGAACGGTTCAGGCGGGCTATCAGTGGACCTGTATATGCCCCTGGAGAACCGTGCGGCAGCCGACAGGATACTGGCCGGCTGGAATGCCATCGAACAGGGTACGGTAGCGCTGACCTGGTCGGAAGTACCTGATGCAGCCTGGGAACTGAACTGGCGCGATTACTTTCAACCGCTGCCGGTCAGCGCCCGGATTACAATTGTGCCTGAATGGGATCATTCCACATCGGCAGCCCTGCTAATTCGCCTGCGGCCAGGAAACGCCTTCGGCACCGGGCATCATAGCACTACCAGGCTGGCCCTGACTGCCCTGGAGCAACTGGGTTGTGAGGGCAAGCGGGTACTCGACCTGGGCAGCGGATCAGGTGTGCTGTCCATTGCCGCGGCCATGCTGGGCGCCAGGCAGGTGACGGCTGTTGAAAGCGATCCCGATTGTGAACGGAATTTCAGCGAGAACCTGGGCCTTAATCACCTGAACATACGACCCAGGCTGCAGGTCGGTGACATCATGAAGGTGAATGATCTCGAATACGACCTGATCGCAATCAATATCCAGCGCTCGGTAATTTTCCCCTGGCTGAAGCTGTATGCCGGCAGTTCGTCCACGGCTCGGATAATCGTCACGGGAATCTTGTTGGAGGAGGAGCTGCAGTTATTGGAACTGATAAATGCGCTCCATTTGCGGCTGGATTCGATTGATCGTGAAGGGGAGTGGATTTGCGCCGTTATAGCCAGGGGTCAAACCGGCCATTTAAGGAGAGAAATTAATTGAGACCCCCATCGCCATCAGACTATATTGCTGCCCCGTGAGAGTACTCTATTACACGATTACCGCTGCAATGGTCGTTGGCCTGCTTTACACAGGTTGCGAGCGGGTCTCAGTGGCCCCTGAGGAAGAGCTGGACACGCTGTCAGGTACGGTAACCAGTTTCGATCCCGCCAGCCGTCTGTTTTACACTGCGGTGAAGATCACTTTGCCAACGGGAGCGCAACAGGCCGACAGCGTCTGGATCAACCTGTATTTTGCATCGTCCGACAGCGATACAACCGCCCTGGATACGCCACTTGTGAGTCTGGGTCTGCGGGATGACGCCACGGGAGGGGACATTCTGCCCCAGGATGGCGTTTATGCCAGCAAGTTCGATGGCGGACTGCCCACGGGAGCAATTGGCACGGCCCTGGTGGACTACCGGGCGGCCATCGGGGGGACGCAATACCTTGTGAGCGATTCAGTAACGGTCTACCTGCCATTGCTCGATGAGCCGTTCACCTCAATCTCCAAACTGGACAACCGCATGTTCGCATCGGTAAAGGTGAATCTGGCTGAAGGTGATACCTTGCCTGATAGCGTATGGACCGAGTTGTCGATCCTGTCCGGTCCGATGGCCGATTCGCTCGGTGTGGGAGCTATGCTCGACACAGTCAGGCTGGTTGACACCGGCCTTGAAGGCGACAGCATTGCGGCCGACAGCGTCTTTTCCCGCGGCTTCGATTCACCTCTGCCTATTGGCACCATCGGCTCGGTCAAGTTCCTTTTCCTGGCATCTCTGAAAGGGCGGCTGCATACTGCCTATGACACATTGAAACTGATTAACCGGCCGCCGGAGATTGTTAGCATAAGCAGTTTGGATTCCGTTGCCCGGCCCGTTTCAGCATCAGATTATGCGCGGGATTCTATCTTTGTAGAGGTGGATGATCCCGATGGTCTTGGTGATGTTAACAGCGTTATTTTTCAAATTGTGAAACCGAACGGTACTCTGGGTGTGGGCCTCGACGGAAGCACAAGCTTTGATTTGCATGACGATGGAGTTTATACTGGCGAAAAATACTTCGATCACACGGCCAATGACGGCATTTACAGCGGCGGTGTGTCATTTGGATTGGGCAACGAACTCGGAACATATACCCTCCGGTTTGTGGCCCAGGATCTATCCAACGCGCTAAGCGATACAGCGAAATTTTATGTGGTACTATATTGAGACGCCAAGTGCTATATACGCTGGCCCTGGCAATGGTGCTGCCGGTACTGGTTGCGGCCCAATTGCGGCCCGGGCATTTTTCCCTGTCAAAGGCCTTTTTTGACAGCACACTATCCTATTTCGTTGATACTACATCCTACTCCGGCCTGGCGGGTAACAGCATCCTGGATATCCAGCCGGGCGGTGATTCGCTGATGTTCCTGGGCACCTCGCGGGGATTGACCGTTTCCCCCGATCTGGGCGAGACCTACCGCTCCTACATCGCAAGTGATGTAGACCTGCCCCGGGGAGGCATCTCGGCCCTGCTGGTAGCCGACTCGCTGGTGATAACCGCCGCCCTGGTCGATACCCAGACATCGGTTGGCTGGCAGAAAAAAGGCACCGGCCTGAGCTATTCCACGGACCTGGGCCATACGTGGGTTCACAAGGAGCAAGACGTAGAAGCGGAAAACAGTGACGATTACGTCAATATCAGCTGGGGTGACAGCACCATCAGGCAACTGGCTGTTACCACTGCGATTTCCAATGTGACTTTTCACGTGGCCTACTCGTTAGGCGCCATCTGGACAACCAGCTGGGCCGGTGGCTTGCGCCGCTACCATATCGCCACTGGTGAGTGGTCGGTGGTGCCGTTGCCGGGCGATGGTGATACCACCCTGGCCTGTGACGACATACCGGCGGGCTATGAGGTGAATCCGCTTGACCCGGTTGACGGGGGCAATCACAACCACAAGGGCTTTTCGGTTATTGCCTACGACTCGCTGGTCTGGGTGGGCACGGTGGCCGGTATCAATAAGGGCATCGTCGACAGCGCCAGCGGCTGCATCAGCTGGACCCACTACACTTCCCGGTGGAATGGATTGTCCGGGAACTGGGTCCTGGCTCTCTATCGACAAACCGCGCCGGGGCTCGATCGTATCTGGGCCTCGACACACAATGCCGAGGACCCGCTGGAACAGCGAGGGGTCAGCTACACCGAGGATAACGGCCGGACCTGGAAAACAACGCTGCTGGGGGAGCGCGTGGATAATTTTGCCTCCAACGGCGATACCATCTATGCGGCTGCCAGTTCGGGTCTGTATAAGAGCATTGACGGCCGGAACTGGGCCCGTTTCAAATCGGCGGTGGATGCCGAATCCGGGGAGCAGGTCTGGGCCGAGGACGTGTATGGCGTGCAATACGATCAGCGGAACTCAATGCTGTGGTTAGCAACTCCCGATGGATTGGCCCGTACCTCCGCCAAGTCCGGTGAGGAAGGTATTGCCTGGGAAATCAAGCGGGCCTTTGTATCAACACAGACAGCGGGTGAAGAGCGTTTTTATGCCTACCCCAATCCCTTCTATCTGGCAGAACATAATGTGCGGGACGGGGCCGGCCATGTTCGGTTACAGTACCACATCACGGAGCTCGAAACAGGTGTTAAGGGCACCGTGGTCATTTTCGATTTTGCACTGCAGAAGGTCAGGGAACTACCTGCTCGCGCCCATTCCATAGCCGGCGATTACAGCCAGGTCTGGGATGGACGCAACAGCAGCGGATTTGAGGTAGCCAACGGGGTCTACTACTGCCGCTTGACCATCGGCGCCAAGGACTTCTGGACCAAAGTGATAGTAATTAAATGAGAAACATATCACTACTTGCCATTATTCTTTTGACCTTGAACGGACAGGCCAAGGCATCGAGTGGTTATGCCGGCGCCTATACCACTATCGGATCGGATGCCCGGTCGGTGGCCCTGGCCGGAGCAACGGTGGCGGATATCAATTCCGGCTACCTGGCGTATACCAATCCTGCCAGTCTGGCCTATGTCGACAGGTTGGAAGTGGGGCTTTCACACATCGCGCTGCCCCTTGATCGCTCACTACAGAGCGCTTCTATCGCCACCCGCCTGCCACCTACGGCCGCGGTCAGTTTAAGCTACATCCGCGCCGGTGACGATAAAATCCAGGGACGTAATTCGGTGGGACAACCTACGGGAGAACTGACCTATGCAGACCAGATGATCAGCCTTACTTTTGCCAACCAGCTGACGGGCACTATCAGCATGGGGATGAATGCCAACCTGCTGCTTATTTCACTGGCGGATGAGAACGCCAAGGGATTTGCCATTGATTTCGGCTTTCTATACCACCGGCCCAGCGGTCTGAATGTCGCTGTGCGGGTCAGGAACCTGACCGGTGCCTATTCGTGGAAGGTGGCTGCCGCTGATAAAGAGCGGGGCTACAAGGATTATCTGCCCCTGGTTATATCGGCCGGGACCCGGTTGCCCTGGAGGCAGTTTGTCCTCTTCGCCGCCACCAATCTGGCCTATCCCCGCGTAGAGGTAAGCACAGGAGCTGCACGGATAGGAGCTGCCCTGGCGGATCCGATCGCTACTGTTCACCTGGCGCTGGAAACGGAGATCGATGGTCGCTTCTACCTGCGCGGCGGATTGAACCAGAACACTCCGACTATCGGTGTGGGCCTGCAATATACCATTCGTAAACACAAAGACAGCCGGGTAGATTATTCCTTTCACCCCGGTGTAAACCGGGAAGGTTTTGGCCACTTATTCAGTTGGATTTTCGCTCTGTAATGATTATGAGATACAGGTCCGGGAATAATATTCAGGCGTGGGTGGTTGCCATTACCCTGGCAATGACGTCTGTCCATGCCGCCGGTTGGCGGGCTTCGCACCTGCCAGGCTCGGCTCCTGCCATGTCACTGGCTGGGGGCGGCCGGGCGTTGCCGGCTAATATGCTGCTTTCAGGCGTCAACCCTGCTCACGTCTGGCAGGATAGGGCCGAGCAGGTGGAATACGGTCATCTGAAACTATTTGCCGGCTCCCGGGGACATACCTTCCGGTGGCACGCTGGACCACAGGGCAAACCAACCCAAATAGTGCTCCAATCGGTTGTGGATGATGATCTGGAGCTGCGGGGAACCGTACCTACGGCTGAGCCACTGGCCAAATTTCAGGCCTGGTTGATGACGGCAACCCTTAACCGCGGCATCACGTTGGGTGGTACCCGCCTGGGAATAGGAATCACCGCCGCCTACGAGCGGATTTACGTCTACTCTGCCAGAGCGGCCTGGTTTTCCATCGGCTGGCAGGGCGCCTTTAACGATTGGCTGAGCTGGGGCGTCTCAGTGCAAAATCTGGGTATAGCCGCAGCTCTGAACCGGCAAAACGACCCGGTGGGGCTGCGCAGCGGTGCAGGCCTGGCGGCGCGCTTGCCCGGAGACCATTATCTATCGTTGGACCTGGTGAACGACGATCTCACTGGTCTAATGCCTGTGGCTGGCTGGTATCACCAAGGCGTACTGCTGACGACCTTTGGCGGTATGCGCTTAACGGGTAACGATATACTACTGTCGGGCGGGTTTTCCCTGTTATGGAAGGCCTGGTCATTATCCTATGCGCTGGCCTACCAGGATTCACAACTGGGCATACCGACGATTTTCACGCTTGCCAGGAGCTTTTAGGACGCCAGAGGTTCGATTACACTTAAGGCCGGAATAATATTGAATTAACCACGAAAGGAAATTGTGGCGAAAAGTAGAAAAACAGGACAGTCAAAGACACTGACCGCATTCTTTATACTGCTGGTGCTGGTTGCTGTGGCTTTCATTGCCCGGCAAGCGGCTTCTTCCTTTAACAATGATCGCACGCTGGCTGCCCGTCAGTTGCCCCAGTTAAGGGAAGATTTGATGACGGAGCTGCAAATGATGGGATTGCGGAAATTGGATACTCCGGGGGAGAATGGCAGTCAGCGATTCGGGCATCCCACGACCATGAACTCAGAGGACCTGATCCTGCTGCTCCGCCGCGTGCTGCAGCGCTACAATCTGATCCTGGCGGCTGCCGTCAAGTATGAGGAGCGTCGCGAACTGTACGTTGAGATCACCACGGCAGAACGCCTGCCGGTGGGGGCCTATACATTTTCGCCGGGGCTCGATACTGACGAGACCAATGATAGAGCACGTGGCCTAATAAGTATCATCATCGATGATTTCGGGTATATGCGTAATCGCCATACGGCCGGATTCATAAATTTCCCGGAGAAGATAACTTTCTCGGTCATTCCCGGCCACCGGTTTTCGCAAATCCTGGCCGAGGAAGGTCAGCGGGCAGGTCATGAGATCATGGTCCACATGCCCATGGAACCGGAAAGCTATAACGGCAAAGATGAAGAGGAATACATACTGCTGTTTGGCATGGGCGAGGAAGAAGTCCTGGCGAGAATGCGTAAGGCTTTCCAGCAGATTCCACAGGCAATCGGCATGAATAATCACGAAGGGTCCCTGGCTACTCTGGATACGGTCTTGCTGAAAGTGATGGCCCGGGAATTAAAGGACCGGAACAAATTTTTTATCGACAGCTATACAACGCCCAACACCAAGGCCGAGGAGATTATGGCGCAGGAGGGCGTGCCGGTCGCCGGCCGCAAAGTGTTCCTGGATAACACTGACGATCCAGGGTATATCCGCAGCCAGTTGCACAAATTGGCCGCCATTGCCGATCGGAACGGGAGCGCCATCGGTATCGGGCACGTGGGCGCCAGTCATATACACACGCTGGATGTGCTTAAAGAGGAAATACCGCTGCTGAAAAACCAGGGCTATCAGTTCGTCTTCGTATCGGAGCTGTTGGCCCGGTTAGAAGCGGAAATTGCCTTGCTGGCCGACTGATCTCCATGACCAGAGTTCATTTCGTCAGTTTATCGGACGTTGCCATCGTTACCATGTCAGCCGTCATGATGCTGCTACTGGGCGCTTGCGAAGGCCAGAGTGGTGATCTGGTCTCCATGGATGATCTTTACGGCACCTGGGACGGAGATACTATTGCCGGCCAGGCAACCTTGATCTTCAGTGCCCGGAATAATGTCAATCAGTTCGAATTCTGGGCCGTGGAGGAGGACAGCTCCTGGTCAGGCATTATAGACGAGGGCGCCTTGCTGGCGAAGGGCCGTTGGGGGCTTGATGGACAGGTAATTGCCCTGGTGGAAGAAGTAGTTACGGCCCACTCATGTGTTGATATCCTGATGGACCGCTATGAACTGTTGATGGACAAATCGCGATCCCGGATGTTGCTGGAACCGGTAGGCGGGAACTGCGATTTTCGGGCCCAGCTGTTATCCAGCGCCACCTGGTTGTTACGATCAGACGAGGGTAGTTAAATCCGGATGGAGCTAAAACCTGGTGGCTCCGGCAAAATAGTATTGCAGGAACGGCTGTACCTGGTGCTGGCGGCCATTTTCATCGCCGCGCTGGTGGCCAGCAATCTGATCTTTCAGAAATTCTTCACCTGGTCACCATTTGGCTTGTATACCTTTGAAATATCGGTGGGTATCCTGCCATATCCCATCACCTTTCTGGTAACCGATATTATTTCTGAGATCTACGGCCGCCGCCGTGCCAACCAGGTGGTGGTGGCAGGCTTTTTTGCCAGCCTGTTCATCCTGCTGGTTGTGCTCCTGGCCGATGCCCTGCCGATGGCGGTATGGTCGCCGGTGACCGATGAAATGTTCCACAAAGTATTCGGCCTGTTCGGACCGGCCATTTTCGCCTCCATGGTGGCCTATCTGGCCGCCCAGTTTATCGATATTCGCATTTATCATTTCTGGAAAAAGCTGACCCGGGGCCGCCATCTGTGGTTGCGCAATAACGGCTCGACCATCCTGTCCCAGCTGGTGGATACCATGATGGTCATACTGCTCATGTGCATCACCGGGGCCATCGCATGGGAGCGGTTCTGGGGTCTGGTGGAAAACGGCTTCCTGTTCAAGGTGCTGATAGCCCTGGCGGATACACCGTTGATCTATCTGGTTGTATTCGTACTGCGGCGACTGCTGGGCTTGCAGCCGGCTGAGGAGCTTTCAATGGATCAAGCATTGGCGTGATGCAGGCAGTATCCGCAAAGTCCATCAAGAATAAATCCGTGAACGGTTGGAAGACCGTCTATGAGACCGTGGGAACGATTCCGCGTGGCCAGGTGGCAACCTATGGCCAGGTAGCCCGTGCCGCTGGTTTACCGGGACACGCCAGGATGGTGGGCTATGCTCTGCATGTGCTTCCGGAGGATACGGAAGTGCCCTGGCATCGAGTGATTAATGCCAAAGGGGAGATTTCACTGGATCGACAACTTGGTCCCGGCCGCCTTCAGCAACTCCTTCTGGAGGCCGAAGGCGTATTCTTCAACGAAAACCGTAAAGTTAACCTGAGACAGTACCGGTGCCTTCTATGATCCAGCTATGGCAGTGGCAAACCGGTCGCGCTACGATTAACTTAGTTGAGCAATTCGTAGTCGGATCAAATGGAATGTGAAATCATGTCTATACCTATACCTGGAATGCTGTTTACGCTGCTGTTCATCGGATTTCCCGGGCTTTTACTGTCTGCCGGCGGGGGCCAGGATAGTGGAGAGCACT
>DAOWIJ010000260.1 GCA_030640955.1 Fidelibacterota bacterium | reverse complement strand
GCCACCTAGGTGCTGCGCCTCAATCACGGCGGTTTTCCGGCCCAGTTGGGCCGCCCGGATTGCCGCCACGTAACCACCGGGGCCGCCACCGATGACGATTAAATCATACTTCGCAGTTCCGCAGTTAGGACCCATCAATCAACCGGCTCCGGCTCAGGCGCGCCAATGAGAGACCTCAGAAGCATAATTTCCTCTGCATACTCGGAGCCGTCATCTACCGGTGTCTCCAGTATAGCCGGGGTTTCCGTGAACCGCTCATCATTTACCAGACACCAGAACGGCGCCAGTCCCAGAAAACCTTCACCCAGTGATTCATGGCGGTCAACCCGGCTATTCAGTTCCCGTTTGCTGTCGTTCAAATGAAATACCTTGAGCTGGTCCAATCCGATAATGCTGTCGAACGCTGTCATGGTTTCTTCCCAGACATCCACGGTGCGCAGATCATAACCGGCTGCAAAGGCGTGCTGAGTATCAAAACAGACGCCCATACGATCAGGCTCCTTCACCTGTCCCAGGATCATGGCGATCTGTTCGAAGGCATGCCCTACGGTAGTGCCCTGGCCGGCGGTGATCTCCACCAGCAGCTTGACCTGGTAATCGGGTCTGGCATGCATGGCAGTATCAAGGCTTTCCGCGACCATGCGGCAGCCGGCTTCAACACCGGCGCCCATATGGGCCCCCGGATGGAAAACGATATAGGGAATGCCCAGCGACTCGCTGCGGTCCATTTCTTCGATGAAGGCGTTCACCGCCCGGTCGCGCTTTTCCTGCTCGGCAGCGCACAGGTTGATGAGGTAACTGTCGTGGGTTACGCTAACCCGCGGCTGGCCCTGGGACATGCCTGACCTGAAGCCGTCGATATTTTCCTGGCTGATGGGCGGCGAGTTCCAACGGTTCTGGTTGGCGGTAAATACCTGGATGGCATCCGCGTCAATATCCCTGCCCCGGCCGGGGGCATTAGCCATCCCACCCGCAACGGAAACGTGTGCTCCAAGCAGCGCCATGCTAGCGCCTCCCCAGGGCGATAATGCTAAAAAATTCTTCTCTCGTCTTTTGGTTGGTCTCGAACGCGCCCACCATGTGTGATGTAGTGACGTAGCTGTTCTGCTTCTCGACGCCCCGCATCTGCATGCACATGTGAGTGCCTTCCACTACCACGGCCACTCCCATGGGCTTGAGCACATCCATGAGGGCATTGCCGATCTCCAGGGTCATCCGCTCCTGCACTTGCAGACGCCGGGCGTACATTTCGACTATACGTGGAATCTTGGATAGTCCGATAACCCGACCTTTGGGGAGGTAACCAACATGGGCCTTGCCGAAGAAAGGCAGCAAGTGATGCTCACACATGGAAAAAAAATCGATGTCCTTAACCGTAACCATCTCGTTATAGTCTTCTTCGAAACAGGCATCGCCGACAATGTCTTCCAGGTTCAGATCGTACCCTCCAGCCAGATGTTCCCATGCCAGGGCTACTCTCTCAGGTGTCCTTATAAGCCCTTCACGGTTCGGGTTTTCCCCGATGTTTGACAGCAGCTGGTACGTCAGGCGCTCCAGTTTGGGTTTGGCATTCGCGTTCATATATCATCTCTTGTTAATTGATCATCGTTGCCGCCAAGATATTCCGTGTAAATGGTCGGCGTTTCATATAACCGGATCTTAGCCAACCGGGCCGGCCCGGCAAAATGAGGTTCAAGTTGTTGCCAGATAAAAACAACCACATTCTCGGATGATGGCTGGCGGTCAGCGAACCACGGCAGGTCTTTTTCGATCTGGGTGTGGTCGAGCAGGTCGACGACTTGATCGGTGACAATCTTCCTGACGTCACCCAGGTCCACTATAAAACCCGTGTCGGGATCAACCTCACCGGCAAAGCTGACCTCCAATTGATAATTATGGCCGTGCACCCGCGTATCCTTGCCAAATACGGATTGATTACGCTCCTCGGACCAGTTCCGGTTCCAGTAGCGGTGGGCGGCACAGAACTGAAATCGCTTGGTGATTATGATCATTATTAATTGTACCCCGCAGCCATTCGCAGGCCTTCAATTTACCGCTTGCCCGCCTGTCCGACCATCACCAAAGTTATCAGGTAAATGTGCTTTTCCGGGAAGGGCAAAGTTCGTTGATAGTGCATTCGTCGCAGCGGGGCCGGCGCGCAATACATACCTTGCGGCCGTGCTCGATAATCCGGTGGCTGAACATGGTCCATTCTTCGGGTGGCAGCAGTTTGCCCAGTGTGTGTTCGACCTTGACCGCGTCACGACCCCGGGCCAGCCCCAGCAGGTTGCTTAAGCGCAGCATATGGGTATCCACCGCTAAGCCAGGCACACCGAATACATTGCCCAGAATTACATTGGCGGTCTTGCGCCCCACACCCGGCAGGCGTACCAGGTCATCCAGCCCGGCAGGGACCCGGCCGCCATACGCCTCGATGACCATGACCGCCATACCTTTCAGGCTTTTCGCCTTGTGGTTAAAGAAACCGGTAGACCTGATCACCTCTATGATTTCATCAACGTCTGCGGCTGCCAGGTCGGCCGGTGTGGGCCAGGTGGCAAAGAACCGGGGCGTCACCAGATTAACGCGCTTGTCGGTACATTGCGCCGACAAGATGGTGGCCACCAGCAACTGGTAGGCGTCATTGTGGACCAGCGCGCAGGCCGCATGCGGGTACTCCCTGGTGAGCCGCGCGTTGATCTCGATGGCCCGGGCGCGCCGGGCTGCTTTGCTTTCCCGCGGCAAGGCTAGTCAGCCACTGCACTGTATTGCGGTTGGGGGACCGATGACCAGTTGGAACAGGCGCTCCGGATCATTTGCCATAGCGCTCGATGATTTCCACGTACCTGTCACCCTGCGCAACTTTGACGCCCGACAACGTTGGGTCGTGGTCAAAGAACAGCCACCAGCCCTGGTCCGCGGCCCGCTCCAGCAATTGACGCTTCTCTTCCAGGGTCTGCAAGGGCCGCAGGTCATAGCCCATAATAAAGGGCAGCTTGAGGTGCGTCACGGTGGGAACGGTATCCCCCATAAAAACGGCGGTCTCTTCAGGGCCGGTCACCTTCACCATCTGGTGGCCGTCGGTGTGGCCGTTGCCCACCAGCAGTTCCACACCCGGGGCAATTTCGGTGCCGCCGTCCAGAATTTCAAGCTG
>DAOWIJ010000216.1 GCA_030640955.1 Fidelibacterota bacterium | reverse complement strand
CCACTTCGCCAGACCCTAAAAGGAAATAGGTAATTGCATCCCCGGCATCCTCTTCTTCGATGAAGTACTGATAATAGTTCTCATCGACAGACATGAGCATGAATTCCTGGATGGCGTAGGCCCTATCTTCAGGAGGGGTGTCCCCGCACGAAATCGGCTCCATCACCAGTGCAGTATCGTCCACAACCTTCGTGTAACCACCTTCATAGCACCAGATGCCCGTGGCTTCCACAAAATCCTGTGACACCAGATATCTTCCGGTGGATGCCGTCCACCTCAACGGTGTGGATTTTGTTAGCCGGAGAGTATCAGGGAAGTCTGCTTCCACAAATTTTGATCGGGCAGGTATGGTTGTGGTACCTGTAACACTGAGGCCGTCTGGGGTGCTCACCTCCAATACATAAGTTTTGCCCTCAACAGGAATAAAGTCCGCATCCATGATCTTATAGCGGGGAGAAACGCCTTCCCAGTCGCCCTCATAAACAAAATGCTCAAAAGCCCAGGTCTGACTCCCGTCAGACAGCGTCACCGTGGCATCAGGGACATCATACTTGGAATTGTAATAAACCCGAACAACAGTAGAGGTGTCAATTTGTCCTGTTTCAGGGTTTTGCCAGATTTCGGTTACCGTGTCATGGACTATCGTATAGTCGGGTCCTTCAAGAGGCAGAATGCGTTGGACTTCGACGTAGACAATCCCGCCCATGTCCGGCGAAAGGACCGCCAAGACGTTTAGCTTCGGCTCAAAATCTTCTGACGTAAGCAGTTGGGGAGACCACCCTTCACAGTTCCATAAGAGCAGGGTTATGATAAGTACACCAAGCCTAGAATTCATACCGTACACCTATGGTTGGAAAGAAAGGGAACATGGGAAAGGTTATACGTTTTGTGCCCAAAGATTCCCATGTTTCTTTATCATGTGCCTCGCTGTAGATATACTGAAACACATTGGCATGGTTCAAGACATTCTGAATTTGGATATAGAATTCCTTATGCCGTCCCTGTTTAATTTCACGCCGCCGCACCAGTCCCACATCCCAACGGTGATAACTGGGGTATCGAGCGGAGTTTTTCGGGGCGACCAGGTAGATATTTTCACGCCAATAGGCATCACCAGCATTCCTTTCACCCGTAAAAGGGTCTTGCCTGAAAGCATAAGGAGGATGCTCATCCTGCCACCGTTGATAACGGGCCCTGATGGGGGTATACGGATTACCGGTTGAATAGCTATACGCCGTACTGAAGTGCCAGCGGTCGTTAAGTTGCCAGTCGGCCACCAGATTGAGGGTATGGGTGCGGTCGTATTTGGGGAAAAACCAGCCCCACTGCTCATTGTACCACTTGGTCCTGCTGTAGGTGTAGCCAAGCCAGCCTCGTACGTCCCCCGATGATTTTCTAATGAGTAACTCGGCGCCACGGGCCTTCCCTTTGGCGGGACGAAAATCGTTAAGGGCCTCTTCCGGCTGTGCCATGTCTTCCGGGATGAGAAAGAGCATAGCCCCATGCTTCAGATAAAGTAGATTATCGAGCGACTTGTTGTAGATTTCAACTTTTACCAGCAGGTTGTTATCCGAAAGATACTCAATACCGGCGATATGGTGGACCGAATGAGGGGCCGGTTGGTCCGGTGGAACAGGGAGCCAGAGGTCGATGAGACGCAATTGCTCATCACTGGGGTTGGCTGTTGTGAGGTACTGGTAGTACTCACCCCAAGCCCCCGTCAGGGCCACATTTGACTGAATGAAAAACTTACCGCTCATACGGGGCTCGACATTCCAGCCTTTATGTAGACTGTACCGGGAAAACCTCACACCAGGCTGAAGGACAAAACGCGACCCCAAACGCCACTGGTCCTGGATATAGGCGGCCTCCTCAAAGGGTTCATAGCTGATGGACAGGATGGTATCGCGCATGGCGAGAGATGTGTCCGGGTCCTCAAAATGAGACCAGAAGTCCCAGCCCGTGCCAAAGTCGTAATACTTGCGCTCTATACCGGTCAGCACGGTGTGGCGGTCATTGGGGAGGTAGGTTAGACCAAGCCTTATGGTGCGATCCCGAACCCGGTCGTACAGCTGAAACCCGAACTCGCTTTTGTTGAAGTCGGTGGGGTTGTCAGCATAGACCCACCTGGATGTGTTACTTTCTTCTAAATGCACAGTATATCGAAAGGTGCTCTGCGCTGCGTATAGGCGTGATACCAGTTTAGGGGTGATAATCCAGCGCCAACTTGCGCTTGTTGCGCGGTTTCCCCAGCGCCAGTCAAGATAACTTTCCGAAGTGTACGTAGACCGAATGGGGGCGTTGACACCGGAATAATCGTCTTCCCAAATGCTGGAATTGTCCACGTCAACATGAATGACATCGTCGCCCACAAAATGGCTCAGCACGACCCGGTGCATGGTTCCCATATCGAGGCTCGCCTTTCCGTTAAGGTCGTAGAAATAGTAGGGGAATTCGACAAAATTGGGGTCTTTCGTGGCTCCGGCCAGGTAAGCAATGCCGTTAAACAGAGCATCAAAATAGGTCCGTCGGCCAGAAAGCATGTAGGTACCCTTAACCGGGCCCATTTTGGGCAAGGGGCCTTCCAGCAGGAGTTTGGACGAAATGAGGGAAATGTTTGCCTTGCCTGCAAACTCGTTGGCATTGCCATCGCGGTTGGTAATCTCCAATACGGCCCCCATGCGACCCCCATAGTTGGCGGGAAATCCACCGGCTATGAAATCGGCCTGCTTGATGGCATCGGTGTTAAAGGTGGAAAAGACACCGCCGAAGTGAAAAGGGTTGTAGATGGTGATGCCATCCAAAAGAATGAGATTCTGGTCCGGTGTACTACCGCGCACATAAAGAGCGCTGGAGTAATCACTGATCGATTGCACCCCCGGCAAGTATTGGATAGTCCGGAAAATGTCAGCCTCCACAAATGCCGGAGCCACCTGAATCTGACGCGGGTCCAGCGTAACGGCGCTGACCTCAACCTTTTCCCTGAAGCGTTGACGTTCGGCGGTGACGGTGATTTCCTGCCCCTTCAGAGATTGAGGCGCCAATACAAAATCGTGACGAACAGATCGCGTTTCGGTGAGATTCAGTTGAACCTCGGCCATCCCATAACCGATAAGAGAGGCCACCAGGGTGAGGTCATCGCGAGGTACACCAGACAGCACATAGTACCCATCACGGTCAGTGATAGCGCCGATGAGTCCATCCTTGATGAAGATATTGACGTAAGCCAGACTTTCGTTAGTAGCCTGGTTACGGACAAATCCGTTGATGACGCCGTTTTGGGCATTGGCGATGGTGGTGAGGCATACCAGAAGATGGAGCAGAAAACGGGATACTATGGTGCGTCTATACCGGGTCATGGAGAGTGATATGATTGGCACTTAAATATGATCGACAATTTGTATTCTCTCCGCACGCCGACCAATGATTTTCTTTTCCATCAGCAAAACAGCAATATCCAGACTCGATGCTGGAACGAGAGGCTGGGGGCTTGAGGCTAGGGGCTTGGAACTTGAAACTCGAAACTCGAAACTCGGAACTCGGAACTTGATATTGGATATTGGATGGAACCCCGCAGAATGCGGGGGTGCTGGCAAGATAGGCTCAAGCACAATTCAGGCCGTCCTTCGTGGCACGGACCGACCGATCAACTCAGCCACTCCGAATATAGATCAGGCCGTCTATCACGCATAAACAGGCGTCTGGCGGTGGAGTTCGTGATTTTCCCCAGATCAAGATCGTGGATCAGCAGCTCCTCGGTGCCTTCACCGGCCCGGTCAATGACCCGTCCGTCGGGATCGCAAATGAACGATTGGCCGGCGAAAGTCAAACGTGGTTCGGGCCCCACCCGGTTACAGAGGGCCACAAAGTAGCCGTTCTGGAAAGCTGCGGTCTGCATTTCCGCCTCGTACACGCCTTCCGGCCATTCGCCGGCGGCGCCCGCCTGCGGGACAATCACGACTTCCGCCCCGGCCAACGCCAGAGCACGCATGTATTCGGGATAGTGCCGGTCGTAGCAGATAGCAACGCCGAGCTTGCCGAAGGTGGTGTCATAGACCGGTGCGCCATGATCACCTGGAGTATAGTAGCCCCGTTCATGGAAACAGGGATAGTCGGTTATGTGCACCATGCGCGTTGTTCCCAGCAGCTGACCGTCCGCGTTGATCACCGGTGACGTATCGTAGGTGTGCTCACCATCACGCTCAAACAGGTTCAGGACCACAACTACGCCCAGTTCGGCGGCCAGCTCGGCAAATACCTCAGTTGTATCCCCGGGTATCGGTTCAGCCTGGTCCAATGCGCCGCGAGTGGCCTTATTCTGAGGAAAAAAGGGATCGAAAGCGAGCTCCGCAAAGCAGGCCACCTGGGCGCCTCTACTAGCGGCTTCGCGGACCGCTTCCAGGCCCTTCCTGCGATTAGCCTCAAGGTCCTGGGAAGCGCGTTGCTGGACAAGTGCGATTTTCATATTGCCTATACTTTCCTATTGCTTGTTGCTGCCGGAAATTTATCCAGCCGATAGACAGCATTACTATGATAGATCCTTAATAGCAACGTAAATTATGCACCGATGCCAGCCATGCTGCTATGTCAAGACAATGGCTTGCTGCCACCTGTTGATCCCGTATGTCAGCAGCCCGACGTGTTGATGAATGGGTGTTTCCTTTTTATATGCCTGGGAATATGACATTAAAACAACTTGACCAAAGAATCAAGCGATGTAATAACCAGACATACAGGTCCGTGTATCAGATAACGGAGATGTAATATGTCATCTATCTTTAGCAAAGCCTGCGATTACAGCCAGCAGGCGGTTATGTATCTGTCAGCACAGGAGCCCGGTAAATGGGTTCAGCAGAGTATTATAGCAGAAGACTTGGGTATACCTAACGATTTTCTGGGAAAAATCCTCCAACAGCTTACACGGCACCGGCTTGTCAAATCGCAAAGGGGCAAAAGAGGCGGCTTTACACTTAATAAGGTTCCCGAGGATATAACACTCTACTCAATAGTCGAAATTGTGGACGGAAAGTACTTTTTGGAACACTGCATTATGGGCTTTACCGGATGCACTGACGAAACACCGTGTCCACTCCATGAAGAATGGTCCGACATAAAACAGACCATTATAGAAATGCTGAAGCGCGAGACCGTGGCAAGCATGGCAGTAGGGTTCACCGAGAGGCTCCAATCTTTAAAGTCTGCTGGAACCGGTGGATAAACCGTTGCCCCCCCCCTTAACAACCCGGTATGAGCGATATTTCAACACCTCTTGGCCCGCTCCCCATTTCTATACCAGTTCTAATGAGAGTTTAGGTTTGTTGTCCACAATGATGGTTTAAGGCAGGCCATGCATCGTCTTCAGCCAGTTCAGCACCCGGGTGACCCGCTGGCCAGAGATGCTGGTATCTACCTCGATAGTGACCGACTCCCTGATAAAGTTATCCATCCGCCAGCCGGCAAAGCCCTGGTAGCCGTCATTCAAAGTCCCTTCTGGATAGGCGTTATTCTCGTGGGGGCCATAACCCTATGGATCGCCCAACCCCGTTAACCCCGCCACCACCATCGGTTACAATATTCCCACGGCAGGACGGGTTACGCTGCTCGTATACGAAATCCAGGACCGGAGGGTTATCATCCCGGCTGATGACCCCGGAGTACACCAAATCCATCAAGATGCTTTTGCTGAAGTGAGACTCGATACTCGATACTCGATACTCGATGGAATCCCGCCATCCCCGCCTTTGACGGGACAGGCGGCGGGGCTAGATGCTAGATATTCGATATTGGATATTGGATGAAGATGGATTCGCCACCAACGGCGGGCAGTTTGACCTATGGCAACCAGTGTCGCGGATCAATCAACTTGAACCACGAATAGACCCAGGTTACCGCCCGTGACGATCTTCTCTTGAGCTCTGGCCAGGTTGTGTTTATCCGCCAGGGCCGGCACACAACCGGTTGCCAGGAAATCCCGATAATTCTTGAAATGCTCAACACCGGCGAAGCGCTCAATAAGCGTAATAATTCCTTTGAACAGCCATCCCTTCGGGAAGCGGACCGGGCCGTTGTAGTAGTCAATCACCAGGATCTGACCGCCCGGTTTAACGATCCTCTTAATCTCTCTCACGACCGCCGAGCGGACTGTATTCGGCATTTCATGCAGCACTAATGTGATTAAGATCAAGTCGAAAAACTTATCTTCATAGGGCATTTCCGCCGCGTTCCCCAAATGCAGGGTCGCACGCTGCCCCAATTTCTGCCGGGCCATATCCAGCATGGCTTTCGACGAGTCGATCCCAAAGACCTGGCACCCGCCAAGTTGATAGAGATCCAGGTGCGTCCCGGTGCCACAACCTACGTCCAACACTCGCATCCCCTGGGACGGTGGACACATTTCCAGGCCGATTTGTCGCAGGCCTTTATTGAACGGTTCAATAAGGGTGTCGTACCACCGGGCGCATCGCTGGTATGGTACCCTGCTCATCACTATCATTCATCGTTTATTTCCATTGGCAGACAGGCTTCACTCAAGCCAAATATAAGGTCTGGAAGGCATAACTCCAAGGTCGCCGCATTATGCCAGACAACAGCGCAGCCGCCGGCGGGGCAGGCCCCCGCCGTTGGTGGGATAAACTTCTAGTCCTGTTTAACAGCTGAAGTGGACGCTACAGGACTTCCCGAATCGCGGCGCTCTCGGGATAAACTTCTCGTCCTGTTTAACAGCTGAAGTGGACGCTACAGGACTTCCCGAATCGCGGCGCTCTCGGGATAAACTTCTCGTCCTGTTTAACAGCTGAAGTGGACGCTACAGGACTT
>DAOWIJ010000115.1 GCA_030640955.1 Fidelibacterota bacterium | reverse complement strand
TAGGCAATTGCCCACTAAGCATCGGAGTAAGGTCAGGACGGTTCAGGAGTTTAAGGATGCTGTTACCGGATTGATTGCCCAGCAGGCATTGCTTGAACACGCACGGGAGCTGGAACTGGACCAGAAACCTCACTATATTGCCAGCATGTCAGAAACTCAACGCAGCTACAGGGTTACTGCCATCTTAGAGGCAATTACTTCCCAGGTTGAGATCCCGGCAGACACGATATCGAAGCACTATCACGCGCACCGGGCGGATTATCGTTCCGAGACCCGTTACGAGCTGGCGGAGATAGTTACGGCTTCTGAAGAAGAAGCCCTTAACATTAAGAATCAGCTGGCGAAGGGAACGGATTTCGCAGCCCTGGCCAAGTCCAATTCGGTGCGTTCAGCTACGGCCGAAAACGGCGGCTACCTCGGTTGGGTGTTTGCCGGCCAGGTGGGAAATCTGCGACAAGAATTAGCTGCCGGCGAACCGGGATCCATCGCAGGTCCCATCAATGATGGCGCTCAATATGTGGTTCTGAAGCTCCTGAGTATCGAGGCTGGGGAGCCACTGTCATTGGCCGAAGCGGCACCCGTTATCGAACGCCAATTTGAGGCAGAATTCAAGCGCCGGGCCTACCAGGAATTGCGCGACAAATTGCGACAAGAAGGCAGCATCAAGCTAGATAGCACGTTTATCGGCGAGAGGCTGTCACAGGAGATCAGTTCATGAAAAACAGTTACCGTTTCCGACTGGCGATAGTCACCGCTGTACTGATACAGACGATGTGTGCGGGTACCGCCGGCAGGATCGCAGGCCGGATAACCGATCGGGAAACTGGTGATCCCCTCATCGGGGCCAATGTTATCATCGATGGCACAACATTGGGCGCGGCCAGTAACATGGATGGCTATTTCGTCATCTTAAATATACCGCCAGGGACCTATTCTTTGAGAACCACAATGATCGGCTACACAACCATAGTTAGCCAGAATTTACGGGTCAGTATTGATCTCACAACGACTCACAATGCATCAATGTCGGTGGAAGCCTTGGGCGGTAAAGAAGTTGTGGTAACTGCCGAACGACCACTGGTTACAATGGACCGCACTTCTTCTGAAACCCGCATTTCAGCCGAACAATTGGATGCCATGCCGGTGGATAATATCTGGGATGTTATCTCGATACAGGGAGGCGTGACCAAAGATGCCGGCGGTGGCATCCATATCAGAGGCGGCCGCAGCAGCGAGGTAGCCTACTGGGTGGATGGCGTTTCCAAGACCGATGTCTACGACGGCGGCCTGGCCGTTAACGTGGACAACACAGCCGTGCAGGAACTCCAGGTCATTTCCGGCACCTTCAACGCTGAGTACGGTCAGGCCATGTCGGGTATTATCAACCTGGTTACCAAAGACGGCAGTGATGATTATACGGGCTCATTGTCTGGCTGGGGCGGTGGCTATTATTCTACCGATCCCATCTACCGTGATCTCGATGAACTGGATTTAAATAATGAGTCCAACCTCCAGTTCAGTCTGTCCGGTCCAGTTCCACTGACCGGCAACAGATTAACCTTTTATACAACTGCCCGGAAGTATCGGAGCAATGGCCACCTCAAGGCCCTGGATGCGTTTGACAAGTATGAAGGATTCACGGGAAAAGTAATTTTTCCTGAGGATGCACCCCAGGATCTATTGGATGCGTTGGACTTTTATAATATCGACTGGGCCTTTACGATGCCGGATGGATACGAGGAATTCGACTATGGTGGGTATCTTGTTGACCCTGATGCTATCATCCCTCTGGCTATAGTGGGGCAATACTCTGATTATCGACTGGCAGCCAAGATAGTCCCCTTTAGCTGGCGTGAGCGGTTAACAACCAACAGCAAACTTACCATGGCTGTTACTGATCGGCTGAAACTACGTCTGAGCTATCTGACCAACGAGGAGTCCTACCAGGATTACGAACACGAGCAACAGTTAGTACCCGACGGTGAACTGGACAAGTTTAACGAAGGCCGCGATATCAGCCTGAGCATGACCCATTCCATCACTTCCAACACCTTTTACAGCCTCAGACTCGCGGACTTTTACAAGAAGTTTAAAGAGTACGAATTTGAGTCGCCAACCGACCCCCGCTATATCGATCCAAATTTCGTTTACCACCTCGAGTCTTACATACCCCCGATCTACGCCTTTGATACGTGGGGAATCAATATGCATCGCTTCCAACGCCAGAGCAACACCCGGGTGGCAAAATTTGATTTAACATCTCAATTAAACTATATGCACCAGGTACAATTTGGCGGCGAGATAAAAAAGCACCATTTGACGCTGGATGACTATGATATCACCGATGTCGACGAAACCGATCTGGTTTTCGAAATTGAAATCCCTGAGAAAGCGGTTGACAGTTATAATCGCGATTATTACGACGTGAAACCGCAGGAGCTCGGCCTATATATTCAAGATAAAATCGAGCACCGAAATGTCATCATAAATATCGGCGTACGGTGGGACTGGTTCGACGCGGCTGGTGAGATCCCAACAAATCCGGCTGAGCCCTATTTGGGTAATCCGCGCAACTCCACTGTGGACAGCATGACCATTGCCGAGCGCCGGAATATTGATTGGACACCTTTCGCCCAAATATATGATGACTCGAGTCTGATCGGTAAAACCGGTTGGTGGACACCAACTGAACCTGTCAGCCAACTAAGCCCTCGTATCGGAATAGCATATCCCATTACCGAGAAGGGTGTCATTCACTTCTCATTTGGCCATTTCTTTCAGATTCCCACGTTTAACCATTTGTACGATAATCCGGGCTATAAAGTGCCGGAAACCAGCGGTCGATTCGGCATTTTCCCCAACGCCGCCCTGAAACCGCAGCAGACAGTCATGTATGAGCTTGGTCTCAGTCAGGCTTTTGCCCAGGTATGGTCCGTTGATCTAACTACTTTCTACCGCGATGTACGCAACTGGGTTTCTACTGGAGTTCCTGTGGATATGGGCGGTGGCGCCTCGTATTATGGGTATGTGAACAAGGATTATGAGAATGTCCGTGGGATAACACTTGACGTGGAGCGCCACTTCAGGGACTACTTTGCGGCCACCCTGAACTATTCCTTCCAGGTTATTGAAGGCTCCAATTCCAACCCCGATGACGAAGACGGAGCAATTGAGCGTGATGAAGAGCCACCGCGCTCCATCATTCCTCTGGAATGGGACCAACGGCATACTGTAAATGGGACCCTTTTCCTGGGCACCGACTATTGGGGCGCTACTCTGCTGGGCAGGTTTGGCTCCGGTTATCCATATACACCTGAGAACGTGGCCGGCGAGGGTCTCAGCCAGAATTTATCTGTGGCCCTGGTCGAGAACAGCAGGCGAAAGCCGATCACATATTCCTTCGATCTGAAATTGTTCTACACTCTCCCTCTGGTTGGATTCAACGCGCAGGCTTTTGTGAATATATATAACCTGTTCGACCGCAGAAACGAACAGACCGTATACGGCAACACCGGTCGTACGAACCGGGATCTTACCGCACCGAGTGACGACAATGAAGCCTACGCCCATTTTTTGCGCCCCAACAAACTATCCGATTTCTTTAACCGGCCCGATTGGTACTCACCACCACGTCAGATACAGGTAGGTTTAAATGTCAGCTTCTAGGCACTATATGAATAGACCCACTACTTTCTTGATGCACCTGCTGGCCGTCAGTTTGACGTTTGGCCAGCATGTACCCACTGACGAACGGGGCGATCCGGATTTCCGCCGCCAGACCGACATTGACGGCAACAAGGTCCGGACCTCGGTCTTTAATTTTGGAGTCACCGGCCGTACCGGAGCCAATCCCGGCGAGATTCCCTATGAATGGCCCATCAATACCGGCAAGCACTATATTGCCATGACGTCAATTTTTATTGGTACCGAACTAGCGGTTGCTGATACGGACCTGGTCAAGCCCCTGGTGACTGCCCCTGGCGGACGTCTGGATAAGGATGGCAACTCCATGCAGTTCGAGCCAGTGCCGGGGTACCTGAATCCCGGTTCCAGACGGATTGCTAAAAGTGATGAGCCGGAGACCTGGCCGGAATCGTGGCCGGACAAATCCAGCGATGAAGGTGATCCCGGCTGGGCAGGCAGCTGGAACGGTTATTTCGGGAAAGACCAGTTCAACGCCGATCAGGAAATATATTTCAAGATTTCCGACGATAAGAATCATCTGATGGGTTACAACTACTATCCCGATACCACTGACCTTACCCGCCAGGGTGCCGGCATCCTGGCTGGTATTCGTGTGATGGAATGGTCGCAAGTCCTGATAGAGGACGTGGTCTTTATCCTCTATGAGGTCAAGAATGATGGCACGAAAGACCTCGATAAGGTATCCTTCTCCCTGTGGTTGGCCGACCTGGTGGGGGGTGATGCTGACGCTGACGACGATGCTCCCAGTTTTGACCTGGTATATGATATCGCCTGGAGCAGGGACGAAGACGGCAGGAGCAGTGATGCGGCGTTCGGCACTGATAAGGTGGGCGTGGCGGCAACGGCCTACCTGGAAACACCGGGCAATTCGGTTGACCGCATCGATAACGATGGTGATGGTGAACTCAGCGATAAGAAAGTCACTCAGGAAATGGTGGACACCGAGACCAGCATCAAGAATGCCAAAGATGATAACGGTAACGGCCTGATCGATGAGAATAACGCTCACGTAAAAACAAATGGCCGGGGCGGAGTAACCTACGCCAACCGCATGGATGATAACGGTAACGGTGAACCAGGCAGCCCGATGGTTACCGCTCAAATGATTGCCGAGGCCTCCACCGATCGAACCGATCCCACCATTTATGATGGTATTCATAACTGGAACAGATGGCCCGCCATGCCCGAACGTGATGATGTGCAGCAGGGCGCGATCCATCTGATTATGGTCGAGGAAGGCGATGAGGGCAAAGCCTTTGCTGATGGCATTGACAATAATGAGAGTGAAGAATATCCGGCCGGCCTCGGCGCTGATCTGTACGGCCCGCGTATAACCTGGGCCATCATTGACACGGCGTCGGGAGATCGTTACCGCCGTTACCGCGTACCAGGCACAACGGTCATCCTTTATGATGTTGATTCAACGGATTTCGACCTGCGTTATGCCGATGGGATCGATAACGACGGTGATGGCGCCGTGGATGAAGGGATCGATGAACTGATCGATGAAATGATCGATGAGTCGCGGGATGACTTTATCGATAACGACTATGATTGGAATCCCCTTCTCGATGACGTTGGATATGACGGCAATGGCAACAGTCATGATCCGGGCCAGAACGACGGCCGTCCCACCTCGGGAGCATTGTCCAACTTCCCCGGCGAACCCAACATTGATAAAACCGACGTGGCCGAGTCAGACCAGATGGGCTTGACCTCCGTTACCTATGACGCTGCAGGGGGAATACCGACCAACTCGGACATTTCCCTATGGAACAGATACATGCTACCCGGCCAATTCGCCATCCCTACCGCGGATGAAATTATTGACGATATCGATCTCTTCGTCACTTCCGCTTTTTTCCCAATCAAGGCTGGCGAAACCAAGCGCATCTCCATGGCGGTGTGCCTGGGTATGGATACGCTGGCGGCCATATACAGTAAACAGGTGGCCCAAAAAACCTACGATGAAGACTACCAATTCGCCAAGCAGCCCATTCCACCCCATGTTGAAGCAGTCGTCGGCGACCGCAAGGTCACACTGATCTGGGATGATATAGCCGAGAGTTCTTTTGACTCCTATATGTATGGCATCGGCTCGGAAGGTTATGACTTCGAGGGCTATAAGATCTTCAAGGCAACTGATCCCGGGTTTGCAGATGCTCTCAATATCACCGACGCCCAGGGCAACCTGACCTTTTCCACGCCCATCGCCCACTGGGACCTGGTAGACGGCATCGAAGGCTATCATGAAGTGGCGGTAAACGGTGTCCAATACGACCTGGGTTCCGATACCGGTCTGAAACACAGCTTTGTTGATCACGACGTGGTCAATGGCCAGACCTATTATTATGCGGTGGTCTCGTACGATTTCGGGGGAGATATTATCAACGAGATACCGCCTACCGAGTCGAACAAGCGGCTGGTTATTAACAGCCTGACTGGTGAGATCCGCAAAGGCACCAACGTAGTGGTTGTAACGCCAAATCCGCCGGCCGCGGGCTACGTTGAAGCGGATATCGACACCGTGGCGCTGACCAGGGGTACCACGAGCGCCTATATCACCTATGAGATTGTCGACCACTTTGCTGTGAAAGACAACCACACCTACCAGATAACATTTGAAGACACCTTGATAAGAGCAAGCGGCATCGAACAAGATACTCTCACCACTAAGTTTTACCGCTTGGTGGATATAACCGATTCCTATAGTCCCGATACACTTGTCAAAGCCAATCGAAATATGGATATTGTTGATGAACAGCCCATCCTTGACGGATTTAGACTCACGTTTTATAACGAAGAATATGTCCACCCTAATTTGAAGACAACCCATTGGTCCACTGACCGGGTTGACCCAGACAGTTTGTGGCGGTTTGTGCTGGCAGCCTACAATGATGCCCGGGGCACGGGTATTGCCATGCCCGCGGACTACCGCCTTGAAATTGGCACTGGCGTGCAGGACACGTCTATTGAGTATGAACGGGATTTTGGTGTATTCAAACGTGTTCTCCCCGCAGTTGAAACAAATTTCACTGTCAAGCGGCGCTACTCCAACTCGGGAATAGACTCGGTTGATTGGAGGTCAATACCGTTCGCCCTGGAAAACCTCATTGGTGAGCCAGGTGCTCTTGAAGCCAATATCGTAGATAATGATATGGTCATTTTTCTGGATGACTCCTCCAGTGGCGTGCCCGGCGCCACCTGGACTTTCCAGCTGAAATTCCCCAAATGGGACGATACCACACGCTACGTTCATATGCCTACAGCAGGCGATACAGTTCACATTTTCATGGTTAAGCCATTTTTAATGACTGACGAATTCACCTTCATTACCAGGGCCACTCATATAGATGAGGAAACCGCTGAAAGCGAGCTGGAAAACATCACGGTTGTACCCAATCCATACAAGGTGGCGGTGGCCTGGGAACCGCGCAACCCCTATACAACTGGACGTGGTCCCCGCGCCTTGCATTTCAGGCACCTGCCATCACGCTGCACAATTCGAATCTTTACCGTATCCGGTGAGTTGGTGAAAGTCATCGAGCACCAGGATCCGATCTCAGATGGAACGGCCATTTGGGATCTGTTAACCAAAGATAATCTGGACGTCTCCTATGGCATTTATATCTACCATGTGGAAGCACCCGGTATCGGTGAACACATTGGCAAATTCGCAATCATTAAGTAGGGTAAACCGATGAAAACAATAAAACATGCTATCCTACTGTTCATGGCCTCTGTTGGCTGTCTGTACGGCGAGGATATTACTAAGGTGGGCACTACCGCTGCCAAATTTCTGGCTATCGGAGCCGGGTCACGGGCAGTAGGTATGGGCGGCGCCTTTGTAGCCACAGCCGACGACGCCACCGCCATGTACTGGAATCCTAGCGGGCTGGCATTGATGCGACGGCCGGAACTACTGGTTAATCACACCAAGTGGCTGGCCGATATCGACTACACGTATATGGGATTGGCCCTGCCCATGGGAAACGCGGGAACGGTGGGACTGGCCGTAACGGCCATGACCATGGGCGAAATGCAGGTCACCGCCTATGGTGTGGAGGGTGATTTCACGGGTGAGACCTTCAAGGCCGGCAGCTATGCCGTTTCGGTTTCATACGCCCGCAGTCTGACCGACAGATTTGCAATTGGAGGCAGCGCCAAAATTATCACGGAAACGATCGAGCAGGCCTCAGCCCGCGGTCTGGCCATCGATATTGGCACTCTCTTCCGAACCCCCTTTAAGGGTGTGCGCCTGGGTGTCAGCATGAGCAATTTCGGCACCAAGATGCAGATGTCGGGCGACGCCCTGCTGATGCGCGCCGATATCGACCCAACTCAGGCCGGTAACAATGAAAGCGTTAATGCCGAACTGTCAACCGACCAGTTCGATTTGCCGTTGCTGATGCGGGTAGGGCTGGCCAAAGACATAATCAATTCCGACTTCATGCGTCTGACTATGGCGATCGATGGCATGCACCCCAATGACAATACGGAATATGTGAATACCGGATTCGAGATGACTTTCAGGCTGTTGGGCGGCAGCGCTGCGGTCAGGGGCGGGCTGAAGTCGCTATTTATGGCCGACGTAGGGGAAAAAATTGCACTGGGCGGCGGATTGGCCTTGCCGATTGCCGGCGGAGTCCAGCTCTACGCTGACTATGCCATGGAGTCGTGGCCGCACCTGAACTACGTGCACAAGTACTCCCTGCGGCTGGCGTTCTAAGCCTGAAAAGATTTGGAGTTTTATCATTGACTGCTTAGATTGGGATACGATTTTATTAACTCAAAACAGAGTTACGGTATACTTGCGCCATTAAGCCAGACCGTCTGGCACTAAATCAAGTTCAAGATAAGGAAGGTACCAAAATGAAAAAAGGTTATCTGTTCCTCGCATTTGCAATGCTGTTGAGCACGGCCTTCGGACAGGGAATCAGCGTGACCTTCAAGGTCAACACCGCTACCCATCCCGGGGGAGTCACCGACTCAACCTATACCATGACGGTGCGCGGCGATTTTAACAACTGGTCCGAGACTGTCGAGGGCACCCTTGCCAACGACGGTGGCGACTACTACTCCGTCACTGTGGCCCTGCCGGACACGTTCACGACGTCCCATACCATTAATTACAAATTCGTCAGTGATGACGGTTTGGGCGGTATTGCCTGGGAAGACGCCATCGGTGGTAATCGTACCCTGGCTCTAACTGCCGGCGGCACCATTGATGCAGGCATGATCTACTGGGATCGTACTACAGATCTGTACACGGCAACAGACAGCATCGACGTCTGGTTCCGGGTTAATATGGGCGCCGAGGTCGGTTTTGATACCGCTTCCGCCGTTTATGTTGCTGGCGAGCCAAGCCCGTTGGCATGGGGTAACACCAGCATTGAACTGATGCAAGAAGGTGATACCTACTTCTACTCCGGCCTGGCAGGTTTTGCCAATAGCATCGCAGGCGATACTGCTCAGTATAAATTCATCTACGATCAAGACGGCGTACAATGGGAAGCGGTCGATAATCGTACTTTCACGCTGGGCGCCGATACCACGCTGGCCTGGAAGTGGTTCAACGATACTCCGCCACCAGATGAACCGGTTGTGATGGACACCTTCAACGTCACGTTCATTGTCAACACGGCCACTCAGGATAATTTCACCGATTCAACAGCTACCATCTGGGTTACAGGTGACTTTGACGGCTGGGACCACTTTGACGGCGATTCCTTGAATATCAATGGTGATTATGCCAGTAACACCTTTGAGCTTATCGGGGATTCAACAGGCTATGACTTTGTTTACAAATTTCTCAGCAGGGAGCCTGTTGTTGGCGCCGTCACATGGGAAGATGTTGCTGATCGTCCCTTCACTGTGAGCAGTGATACAACCATATTCCACTATTGGGACGATGTGGCTCCATTCACACCAACTGATGATCTCGACGTCTGGTTCCGGGTGAACATGGCCGGGGTCGTTGATTTCGATACCAGCTCTGCCGTTTATGTGGCCGGAGGCTCCACTCCCCTGGAATGGGGCACCGGCAGTGTGCAGCTATCCCAAGAGGGCGTCAGCTACTACTACTCTGGGCTGGTAACCTTCGACAACGATAGCGTGGCTACCGGCACTACGGTAGAGTACAAATTTATCTACGACCAGGGTGGTGTCAACTGGGAAGACGTGTCCAACCGGACCTTTATTGCCGGTGTTGATACGACTCTGGCTTTCAGGTACTTTAGCGATACGCCACCCAGCTTCGAAGAGCCGGTTACCGCTAATGTGTTGTTTACTGTAGATATCGGAGCCTATGAAACTATGGGTATCTTCAGCCGGGCCGGTGATGACAGTATGCAGGTCAGAGGAGGGTTCAACGGCTGGGCCGGTACGGCCAAACCGGATGGCGCTGACCTGATATTGAATCCAATCTCAGGCACGACACTGTTCCAGAAAACCATCCCTATCAAGGCTTTTGTTGGGGATTCTGATAATTATAAGTATTACATAAAGTTCAGC
>DAOWIJ010000014.1 GCA_030640955.1 Fidelibacterota bacterium | reverse complement strand
GGGATACAAAGGCACTATCTTGCCTGTGTTGAGGGGATCCTCCTCAGAATCCAGGTGATCAAAATCGGGGTGGATCATCTGCAGCTGACGATAGAATTCTATCTTCCCGTGTAGCGCGACACGGTCACCGGTTTCAAAGCGGTCCTTAATCCAATCACCGCCCCGGAACCAGACGCAATGCAGCAGACCTGACCCATCGTTAATCGTGACCTGAAAGATTTTCCGGCGCTTCAGCTGGCGGACCCCTTTGCCGGTGACCTGCCCTACTACAGTTACCTGATCACCGATTTTCAAATCGGAAATGCGCGTCAGCTCCCTGCGATCAAGGTACTTACGCGGCAGAAAGTGGAGCAGATCGTCCACCGTGTGGATACCGGCTTCAGCCAACGCCTCAGCCCTGACCGGACCGATGCCCTTCAGGTACTGGACCGGATCGGCTAGTCTGATAGGGCGTGGTTTATCTGACATCGTGCCGGTTTCAACGCTGATTTGCTGTGGGTCAAGCTGCCACCGGGGGATTTTCAACATTCTCAGGAGGCAATTTTTGATAGAGGCGATACCAGCCATAATAAAGGACCGGTCCGCTTAGCAGGCCGGCCAGGGCGTCCACCGCGTAATGGAATGAACCGTAGATGGTCGATATCGTCAAGCCGAATATGGCTACAATCAGGCCAAACCGGACTTTCCGATCAGAAGGCCTCAGCAGCAGGTATGTGACCACGGCCAATCCAATGTGGGAGCTGGGAAAAGCCCCACCGGAACTGTCTGCCACGCGGTACAGGAAGTCGATCATGGGCGGCAAGATACCGATATCGTGAAAACGGAGGAAGCGATCATCCAGTGGGCCGGCAGCGGGTAGCAGAATAAAAACGAGCATATAGCTGCAGAACGATCCCATCAGCACGAACATGTGTCGCCGGAAAGCTGCAAAACCGGGTTGATATTCATCCCTGCCATGCCACCATGCGTAGAGCAGTCCGCCGAAGACAATAAAGTAATAGGACAGATAGAGCAGGTGAAACAGTTCGCTCCAGGCCGGACCGGGCAAGGCGTCTGCAAAATAGGTGTGCGGGTGTCCGCGCAACAACCAGGCATCCCACTTGAGTATCAGGGAATCAAACGTGGCTCCCCGATAGAACAGAAAAGCTACGGTCTCTATTTCATAATGGAGTGGCAGCATGAGGAAGATCGGATACAGCCACCGCAACCACGACAGGGCCGGTGACCGGGGCGGATTGCCGGTTATCCGTACCACAACCAGTATAATCAGCAGGTGGGAAAGTGCTACCAGCAGGTACAGTAAGCCAAAGTAAGCCCCGGCAAAGGCGACGGCAAAAATGAGCAGCAGATAGGCCAACAATAACCGGTCATAATGGTAGCGCCTGGGTTTGGTCTCAACTGCTGTCATACTTGCCCAATTTACGGCATTTGTCAACCACCTCCTGCAATGATGAAAGGGGCCTTGCAGGTGGATTACTTGTTCTTCTGCTTAATCTTTTTTATAGCTGTTCTGGCCGCGCTTCTAAGCTTGAACTGGTATTCTTCATTGATCGCCGTTTGCAACGCTGGAATAGCATCGGGATGGCCCAGATCACCCAGGGCCTTGATTGCCGCCAGCCGGCCCTTGAAGTGGGGATCATCCAAAAGGGCCATCAGTTTATCGCCCAGTTCTTTTTGCCGATGAGGAGTTATCGCTCCCATTTTACCCAGGGCCTGGATAGCGCTGACCCGGACATGGACCGGCTGGCCGTATGCCGCCCATTCAAGGGCCGTATTGATACTTTGCGGATCCTTCAGAATAGTCAGGGCTACCAGGGCGCTGTCACGGATAATGTCCTTGAACGAATCTCGCTGAAAGGCGCTGTTGATAGTATGGGCGGCGTCTTCCACGTTGGTATTGGCCAGGGCAGTCAGGCAATTGGCCTGTACATAGTAGCTCTGGTCACTGTTGAAGACTTCTACCAGCGCTTGTGCAACTCCCGTATCTCCCCGGAAACGGCCCAGCGCCTTGGTCACCGCCTGGCACACCCGTGAGTCCGGATCATTCAGCCCGGTGAGCAGCTCATCGCGGGCGGTTTTGGTACGCAACTTACCCAGGCTTCTCGCAGCTTCTGCACGGACCCCACGGAAAGGATCTTCCCGGAGAGCAAGCCCCAGAGCACGGGCCACGGTTTTACCGCTTTTCCCGGCCAGCCATGTGGCGGCCTGCAGGCGTTCTGCTTTGCCACCATTCCGCAGCTGCTCTATCAATTCCTTTTTAGACTTCTCGAAAGACAGTTCCTTTAGCAGCCAGTCCTCGGGATCAAATGAAACCCGCGCCGGTTTGGAAGGCGCCCCCAGGATAAAGGACTCCTCAACCTGGTCAACATCGATGCGCCTGGTGACTGCGCCGAACTCACCATACAGGGCAATATCCACCGGCATGGCAAACAGGGGTGTCAAATCATCCACCTGCTGGACCTGTTTCACATCAAGCACAACAGCGGTTTGTTTGTTGTCCCATTTCCATTTGACGCTGTATTCCGGGTGCCCGGCGCTATACAGCCATTGCTCGAAAAACCGGTCCATGGGATAGCCGGTGGCGTCCTCGATGGCCTGCTTGAAATCGTTGGTTTCAACAGTTTGTCCGGCATGTGTATCGGCATAGTGCCGAATGGCCTGCCACCAGAGCTCATCACCCAATAGGTAACGAATCATGTGCAGTACCAGAGAGCCCTTTTGATAGCTGTGCACGTCAAACATTTCGGATGGGTCTTCATACAGGTCGTAAACAATCGGCCTGCGATAATTGTGTTTGTCTTCCTCCAGGTATCTGCGCCGGTTATCAATCAGCTCAAGGAGAAACTCCCCCTCGCCTTTGTCATGCTCAACGTAAAGGGCGTCAAAATAAGTGGCAAAGGCTTCATTCAACCACAGATGGTTCCAATTCTTGGTGGTGAGCAGATCGCCCCACCACTGATGGGCCAGCTCGTGAGCGACCAAGCCATCGCTGGAAAAATCGAGATGGGCCACCTCATCGTGCAGCGTATATTCCGTAAGCGTGGTAGCGCTGATGTTTTCCATGCCGCCCCACATGAAATCCACAATCGTGGTCTGGGCGTATTTTTCATAGGGATAGTCGTAGCCTATCACGCGTGAAAAATAATCAATCATATCGGGGGTTTTCTCAAAAGAACGCATGGCCATATCGGCGTGCCCGGGCTGAACGTAATAAAGTACCGGCACGTCGTTCCAGCTATCCCGAATCTCGGTGAACTCGCCTGCAATCAATGACACCAGGTAAGTGACATGGGGCACGTTTTCCCGCCAGTGATAGGTTACCGTGCCGGCGTCAGGATTTTCCCTGGTGTTCACCAGCTCACCGTTAGAAATGGCCAGCTGTCCGGCCGGAACGGTAACAACCATCTCCGATGTCATCTGGTCATTGGGGAAATCATAACAGGGAAACCAGTAGCGGCTCTCTTCCTGCTCGCCCTGGCTCCAGACCTGCAAGGGCTTATCCGGATAACCCTCATCGGGTTTCACGAAGTAGAGCCCCATCTTGGGTTGGGTCTGGTAGGCTACTTCCACGATGACCTGGTCATCCCGGTTATATGGATGGTCAAGGTCGATGATCAGCTTGTCATTCTCTACGGTAAAAGCAAGGTCCCTGGTTGCCTGCTTTGGACGGGCTTCCGCCTCTAATTGTGTCAGCAGTGTAACACCGGCGATTTCCATCTCCACGGCATCAAGAACCAGTTGCTCGAGGCCATCATTGATAGGGCTGAAAACAGTGGCAGCTGTGCCGGATATTGATGCCGATTCGTAGTCAATGCTGATGTTCAGCTTCAAGTGCTTTACGTCGTATGTCCGGTTTCTGGTGTAGTGCCGGTATGAGTACTCATTACTGAATCCACGGTCCTGGGCAGGAATTGTGTCTGCCATCATGAAAACTATCAGACAGGCAATAACGATTCGCATTGACTTGAAGCTGGCCGGCATGGGTTCCCCCTTGGAATTAATAGAAGGTTATCTCAGCATGCTGCGGGGCAAAGTTACGGCACCTGGCAGGGTGGTCCAATATGGAGCAACCAGCTGTCAGAGATCACGGTACAGTTGGAATCCAGGTTCTTCCCGGGTTTCGTCATTTCCGGTGGTGAAAATTTGGGTAGCCAGCTTGATCGCGGCCGGGAAGGCTGGTTTGGGATGGAGAAGGTACTCGCGCCTGCAGGCGGCCGTCATCAGGATAATGTACTCGTTCCCGGTGGCTACTGCCTCATGAACCAGTTCGTCAATATCTTCCGGGACCGGTTCAAACGCGCTAGCCGGTTTATTACATCCGAAGACCGCATATAGGGCCGCGGTAAACTGCCACAGGTAGCGCAGAACCAGGCGAGCGTCTCCCAGCGATAGAAATGGCAATAACGCCCGCATGGCGCTGCTTACGGAGAGGGCCGGGAAAAGCGCCATTAGCCTCCGCGGTTCTTCCCTGTGTGCCAGTATAAGGCGCGCATAAAGATCGGTAATCAGGCCTATCAGCACTTCCGGATCGTCGCTAAGTGATACCAAATTGATAATACCGGTAAATTCTGGAGCGCCTGCTAAACCTCGCAATCCTTCACCGATTGTGCCGACCGTTGGAGGAGTATCTTTGTTGAACCGTGGAATTCGGTTTAGCGCTCGGGTTGGAAGAAGCATCCCGGCGCTGGGGCCCGCGGGAAGTCCTGGCAGCTTGTGATAACGGCTGGCCCAGTAAGCGAGACCTTCGGCGAGCTCGATATGCCGCACTTTATTGGGATCGGCGGCCAGACCGTTCAGGCAGAGGACCGCGCGAATAGCCCCGTTGCCACCCGCTCCGGAAAGGCCGGGAGCCAGTAACGGGATCCACTGCTTCAAAACGGTAAGCCAATCGGATTCGGCCAGCGCTCGTTGAAAAAACACTACCCAATCAGCGGAACGCCCCATGGCGCCCAGGGCAAATTGCCAGTTATGCCGCTCAATGGCTGATTGGACCGGCAGGCGGCTTTCGAGCTGGTGCCGGTAGCGCTGGATCCAGGGCATTACCACGTCGCCGCGTCCCATTTCAATCAATGCCGCCGCTATCATTGCGCCATGGTTTGGGCGGCCACCCGATTCCGGGCTGGTGCCGGATAAGATCCTTAATGCGTCGTCATATTCAGCATACATGGCAACTTGCAGGTCTAGGGACTTTGATCATTCATAAATTCATCGCGCAACAGCTCATAATTATAATGGTCCACCCTGGTATCCTTGATCAACAGGTATTTGTGCTTGATTCCAACCAGGATAAAACCACATTTTTCAAGCACCCTGCGTGAGGGGCTGTTGTCTACGGAGCAGTCCGCTTCCACGCGCACAATCTTACTGTTCGTGAACAGGTTCCGTATAAGTGTATGGAGCGCCGATGTGGCGAATCCGCAATCCCAGCGATCGGGGTCGATTGAATAACCCAGGCGGGCCAACCCATGCCGCTGGGAGATAATCTCAAGGGTCATCCAGCCAACTGGCGAACCTGTCC
>DAOWIJ010000030.1 GCA_030640955.1 Fidelibacterota bacterium | reverse complement strand
GGGGCCGGGGGCGTCCTGATTTGTCGGGTGGCCCCAGTTTCATGCGCTGGCAGCGCAGACCACTCACCCGTTTGTCACCGAGGAATTCCAGGGGCGCGGTCAGGTAGTCAATTTGAACGCCTTCCTCGATGGCAGCGTCGATCTCGTCCTGATCGGCGGGCATCTCGGACCTGGTCCGGCGATAAACGATCCGAACCTCCTCGGCGCCAGCCCGGGCAACTGTGCGGGCCGCATCCAGGGCCGAATTGCCGCCTCCGATGACCAGCACTCTCTTTCCCAGAGACAGCGCCTCACCCTGGTTGATCTTCCAGAGAAATTCAATACCACCGTGGACGCCGCGCAGCTTTTCGCCGGGAACATTCAGCTGGCGCTCCTTGTGCGCCCCGATGCCCACAAAGACGGCGTCGTATTCCTTGTTCAACCTATCAAGGGAGAAGCCATTTTCCCCGACAGGGCTGTTGAGTCTGATCGTTATCCCAATTTCTTCCAGTTTGCGAATATCGTCCTCCAGGATATGACGCGGTAGCCTGAAAGCCGGGATTCCGGCAGCCAGCATACCACCGGCAACGGGCAATGCCTCGAACACATCAGCCTGATAGCCATGTTGCCGCAGTTCGAAGGCACACATCAGTCCCGCGGGACCGCTGCCTACGATAGCCACCTTCTCCGGCCGTTCTTCGGCAGACATGGGCAGTGCATAATCACCGTTGTTGCTCTTTACCCAGTCCATTACGAAGCGTTTCAGGCCGGGAATGTCCAGCGCTTCATCAAGCTGGTTGCGATTGCATCCGACCGTGCAGGGATGCGTACAGACGCGGCCACAAACCGAGGGCAACGGATTGTCCCTCAGAATTACCGTCAGCGCCTCGGCATATTTACGCTGCGCGATGAGGGCCAGATAAGCCTGTGCATTCTGATGAATGGAGCAACTGGCGCTGCATGGCGGCGTGCCCAGGCGCGAGATGGTGAAGCTGTTCGGCACGGCCTGTGGGAAAGGCCGGTAAACTGCCTTACGAGGTCCCAATCCTGCGTCAAATTCGGAGTCCAGTTCAACGGGACAGACCTCGGCGCATTCGGCACAGCCGTTGCAGATATCTTCGTGAATCAAGCGTGATTTTTTGCGCACCTTAACCTGGAAATCGCCAACGTACCCGTCGACTTGCTCTACCTCGGAGTACGACAGCAATTCGATATTGGGATGCGACCGGACCTGGGTCATTTTCGGTGTAAGTATACAGGCGCTGCAATCCAGTGTCGGGAATGTCTTATCAAATTGGGCCATGTGGCCGCCGATGGTCGGTTCCCGCTCAACCAGGTAGACTTTTTTGTCGGCGTTCGCCATTGTCAAAGCGGCCTGAATGCCGGCAATCCCGCCACCCACCACCATCACATCGGGATGCACCGGTACCTTGTGTATTTCAAGCGGTACGTGCAACGCTACCCGGTGGACTGCCGCGGCCACCAGCGCCATGGACTTCCGGGTGGCAGCCGTTTTGTCGAGAGTAACCCAACTGACGTGCTCGCGAATGTTGGCCATCTGGAACAGGAAGGGGTTCTCACCGGCGTCGGCAGTGGTCTGCCGGAAGGTGGATTCGTGCATTAACGGGGAGCAGGATGCCACCACCACGCGGTTCACTTTTCCGTCCCTGATGTCCTGCTGGATCAATTCCTGGCCGGGGTCGGAGCACATGAACTTGTATTCGCGCGCAACAGCAACGAGGGGCAAACCACGGGCGAACGTTACCAGTTCATCGATATCTACTTTGCTGGCTATATTGATGCCGCAATGGCAGATGTAAACTCCGATTTTCGGGGCGCCATTGCCATTAGTTGTATTCATAACTCTCCGTCTCCCTTTTAGTCTTGGAAGGAGAGAGCGGCCGGAACAGCCGCTTTATTCCCAGTTTCTTTTCGGGGATGCCCAGTGCCCTGCCCAGCAGCTGCGTGAAAAAGGCCACCGGCATTTCACGGGGCAACCCGTGTTTCTTTATCATTTTAGGCTGGAAGCATTCCAGGTTGAATTGGCAAAAAGGGCAGGCCGTGGCAACCAGATCAGCGCCTTTCCGCTGGGCTTCGGCCAGAATAATTGCGCTTACACTGAGGCCGACATCTTCAATGGTACCGCTTAACGACGCGCCGCAGCACCTGGTTTTTAGTGACCAGTCCACCGGTTCAGCGCCTAACACGCGCATCAGATCATCCATTGAGGAGGGATCATAAGGATTGTCGAATATGGGATAGGGCCGGGCGAGCAGGCAGCCGTAATAGCAGGCAATTCTAAGACCTGTAAGAGGATTTTTCACTTTGTCGGCAATATTCTCCAGACCGACATCATTTACCAATATATCGAGCGGGTGTCTTACCTGGACCCGGCCGGTATACGCCAGGCCAACCTCCTGCAGTGCATCTTGGATCCTGTTGCCTATCCGGGGTTGTTCTTCAATGGCATGTTGTGCTTTGCTTAAAACGGCATAGCAGGCGGAACAGGGAGTTACCATGGTAGCAGGACCGTTCCCGTTGGCCCCCTGCTTTTCTGCCAGGGCCAGGTTTCGTGCCGCCATGCCGAAGGCCTGGTTCTCATCAACGGACATGTACATGGTGGCGCCACAGCAGTTCCAGTCCTCCAGCTCATCATGGGCAAGTCCGAGTTCATCAAACACTGCGATCAGCGATTCGGAATAGGCTCGGCCGGTGGTGTTGCCGGAACATGAACATCCGGGGTAATACAGATAACTCATATTTATGCTTTGCCTCCTGATAAATTGGTCGCATCGTCGGCAGGTGGTTGAGGCTTAAGCCTGTTCATCATCGTCTTCAGTTCTTTACGACCGGTTATCTTTTCCTGTTTGAGTGAGAGTCTTCCGAGCAGGAACAGTTTGAGCCCCATAACGGCTTTGCCCGCATATTGGAAGGGATTGGTCTTCAGCATAAGTCTGACGATTACCCTGAATTCGCTCGTCCGGCCATTTTTCCGCACCTGGGCGAAGAAAGCCTGCGCCAGGGCCGGGATGCCAAAGCGCCGGGGGTAAAGTCCGGTTTCGATAGCGCGCCGTTTAAGCATATACATGATATCGGTGATTTTTATATTGCGCGGACATTCCACGGTGCAGGAGTAACATGATGCGCAAAGCCAGATGGTAAACGAACCGAGGACATCCTTCATAAAACCGGCACGGGTCATAGCTATGATGCGACGCGGCGTGTAATCCATACGAATGCTTAGCGGACAAGTCGCCGAACAGGTGCCGCACTGAATACAGTGGCTAAGCTGCTCACCGCCTGGTGAGGAGATAATCTCCCTGGCAAATTCCGGGTTCAGGTCTCCTTCATACCTGATCTTGCGCTCGATTGGCCACGTACGCATAATACACCTCTGGTATGCAATAATCTGCATGTTGTATTGGATTGATTGGCTTGACTACACTGAGGCTTTGATATTGATTCATAATACTAAACAGATGCGGTTTAAAGCGATACCGCGGTCAAAGCGATACAGTTGGAACACCCATAGAATAATTCAAAAAAACGGTGAAGTCAAGAATATAATAAGATAAACGGATGATATTGTCTTGTTATGTGGAATTTAGTACTTCATACCCGGCCGGACTAACAAGAAGATAATTGAAGAGTGACCTCAATACTTTAAAGGTATTTTGCCATCAAGCGCTGCCTGGGGTTTCGCGACCTTCCCGTTTAGTCGTGGCGATTTCTATACCAATGATTTCATAATTATCTGGTATAAACACGTAATTAAATATAACTTAGATAATTACAGCGTCTTCGTTATCGTAAGTCGCTATCGAATACTTGCTCAGCTACTTCATCAGCCATTTACCAGGAAAGTCCATCATGAGAACTTCATATCAATTTATGGTATTGTCAGCCACGGTTTGCTTCGCCCTATTGGCCGGGTGCGCCAGCCGGAATCAGGAGCTGGAGGTTCTGGCTGTGGAAATTGTTGACTCATTAGCGATAGCAAACTACTCTGCGGTAACGCAATATTTTGATGCGACCATGCGGGAGAAGCTCCCTATTGAAGACCTGCAATCCACGTGGGAAGCCCTGGTGCGGCAGCACGGCCCTTATGAAGCCCGGACCGGCACGCGGGTAACAGCAAAGTCCGCCTACCAAATAGTATCCGTGACAACCAGGTTCGCCCAGACTACACTGGACGTGAAAGTCGTGTTTAACTCGGACAATCAAGTAGCGGGATTATGGATCGTTCCGCCCGCCAGTGCCGGCGTGAATCAGGAGCTGG
>DAOWIJ010000174.1 GCA_030640955.1 Fidelibacterota bacterium | reverse complement strand
GCCCTTTTTCAGCAGGACCGGCAGGCCCGATTCGGGATCTTTGCCCAGCTCCCGGGGAAACGAATCACCCACCTCCAACAGGTGCGTAGCGGCTTCCAGTGTTACGTCGGCTGGCGGGATATGGGAATCCAGGCTGGTGCGTGCTTCACCATGTTCAAGGAAGGGACCGTATCTGCCGATTCTGATGTTGACCGGCTGTCCATCATCTCCGCTTCCCAGGGGAATCGTACAAATGCTACGGATATCAACCGGAGCGCTGAGCAACGCTTTCAGGCCGGTATCACCGTTGCCGCCAAAATAAAAACGCCGCAGGTAGGGGAGTGACTCTTCTTCGCCCAGACTGATCTCGTCGAGAACGTCCTCCATCCTGGCGGTAAACTGATAATCCACCAGCTCGGTAAAATTGGCCTCCATCAGTCGCACAACGGCCACAGCGGTAAAAGTAGGGATCAGCTTATTACCCTTTTTAACAACATATTCCCGTCGCTGGATGGTTTCCATGGTGGACGCGTAAGTGCTGGGGCGCCCGATGCCCAACGCTTCCATTTCCTTTACCAGGGTAGCCTCGGTGTAGCGTGCCGGTGGCTTAGTATCGTGGGCTTCGGGCTTAAGACTCAGGCAGTCCAGGATCTGTCCCTGCTGTAAAGCGGGAAGTGTTTTATCGCCTTCGGTTTCTGTGTCATCGGAGCGGCGGTAGACAGCCAGGTAGCCGGGGAAATCAATCACCTTGCCTTCAGCGCGGAAGACGGCATCACCACCGGCTATTTCCACTACCGTCCTGCTTATGAGGGCCGGATTCATCTGGCAGGCCAGGGTACGGTTATAGATTAACTGATAAAGTCGTTTGCGGTCATCGCCCTCGCCCTTCAGAGTATCCGGGGTCTTGAAATGAGAGCCTGCCGGTCTGATCGCCTCGTGAGCTTCCTGGGCATTTTTAACCTTGGTCTTATAAATGCGGGCCTTGTCAGGCAGGTACGCCGATCCGAATTTATCTTTGATTATCCCGCGGGCGGCTCCCAGGGCCTCTCGAGATAGCGTGGTGGAGTCGGTGCGCATGTACGTGATATAGCCATTTTCATACAGCCACTGAGCTACCCGCATGGTTTGCCGGGCGGAGAATCCAAGCTGGTTCGCCGCTCCCTGCTGAAGTGTACTGGTGGTAAAAGGTGGCGAGGGATGTGATTTGGAGGGCTTTTCTACAAGGGAGCGTACTGTCCATTGGTTTTTCAGAAGGTCTTGCGCCGCTTGTGTGGCATCGGCCTCCTGGAGTAGCAAGGCTTTTTCCTTGTTGGCTTTTAAGCTCCCGCTTGCGCGATCAAAGTCCTTGCCATTTATTATCCGTTGACCGCCCAGACTTACGAGTCCGGCCGTGAATTCATCGCCTCCGGAAGTGGAAAAACTCGCCTCCAGGTCCCACCAACGGGCGCCTTTGAAGGCGTGTCGCAGCCACTCCTTTTCCACCACCAGCTTGGTTGCCACGCTCTGGACCCGACCCGCGGAAAGCCCGGGCGCCAGCTTGCGCCATAATATGGGGGAAATCTCATAGCCCACCAGCCGGTCCAGAATACGACGGGCCTCCTGGGCCTGCACCAATCGCATATCAATTGAGCGGGTATTTTCAAAGGCGTGGAGTATTGCCGGTTTGGTAAATTCGTGAAACACCAGTCGATATATGGGCACCTCAATTTTAAGCGCTTCCCGCAGGTGCCAACTGATCGCCTCTCCTTCCCGGTCCGGATCGGTGGCCAGATAAACCGCGTCGGCTGTTTTAACTGCTTTTTTCAGCTCCGCAATTATTTTTTTCTTATCGGGCGAAATTTGATATGTGACCCTGAAATCTTTCTCCGGGTCAACGCCCAGGGTTTTTACCGGTAAATCGCGAATGTGTCCCACCGATGCCTTGATACCATATTTGGCGCCGAGCACCTGTTTCAGAGTCCGGCCTTTGGCAGGCGATTCTACGATAATCAGTGGATTTTTATATTCCATTATGCTCATTTTCCAGACGGGGAAACTTTATACTACTGTATTACAGACACAAGCGAAAGTTTTAAAATCTTTAATCCGTACCGGTGATAGTACTTCAGTTCGAATGATTTTAATTTCCGGTTATGCGCGTACTTACGATTAATTCACACGAATCATATATTTACAGCCTGACTGCAATTGATGAAATTGATGTCACTATTATCGATCAGATGCCCGGGCGCTACACCGAAAAGTGGGATGACCGGGTGCGGCCCATCCCTGGAAATGCGCAATTGATTACGATGGAAAAAGCTCTGGACCAGCGCCTGGCGTATGATATTATTATCGCACATAACCTCACCGATCTCAACGACACCAAGAAATTTGATTTGCCTGCCGTGTTGATAATTCATTCGTCGTTGGATGGACTATTGGCCGCCCAGACGGCCACCTATACGCGCGCAGATATTCGCGGGATCGTGCAGGCTTACCTTAGCCTGAAGTCCATATTCCCGGTATCCGTTTCCACCATGAAGGCCGCGTCCTGGGGCATCGACGACTGCCCGATAATACCATTTTATATTGACACTAATTTTTTCACCGGCTATACAGGTGAACTTTCCCGGGGTCTACGGGTAGCCAATCAAATGCTCGAAAAGGCACAGGTGCTTAATCTGGCGTTTTTCAACCGGCTGGTAAAAGGAGTTGAATGGGACCTGGTGGGGCATAATCCCTCCATGAACCGGAAACCCGCGCAAGACCTTGCCGCTCTAAGACACGAGTACCGTACGCACCGTTATTATCTGCATACCGCCGCCGAGCAATTTGAAGACGGTTATAATACCGCCAGCCTGGAAGCCATGGCTACCGGCATGCCTGTTATATGCAACGCCCACTCATCGAATGTGGTAACAGATGGCGTGACCGGATTTGTTTCCGACGATGCTGATTATTTACGCAGGCAGATCAAACTCTTGGAGTCTGATCTTGATCTGGCGCAACGATTGGGCGCGAAGGCCCGTAAATATGTTGCCCGGAATCATTCATTCGAACTGTTTCGCAGCATGTGGCTTGATGTTCTGGAATCGGCTGTCAAAAGTCACCGGAATCCCCAGGGAAAAAGTTTGGCATAAGCGCATCCGGCATGCCGATCACAGGTAATGGGTCAATTTCTGTTGGCTGCAATTGAGGCGATCACCTGAACCAGAGATTCCAGCATCTCAATCTGCTCCTTCAGATGACCGTGCTGTGCTTCCACATTCACGTAAGTACCGCCCTGGCTGTTCACCCGACGGCCCAGGGTGCCCCTGTCGGGAGGGTCATCGGACATCAGGGCTACGTTGTACTGCAGACGGGAAAGTCCGGCAAAGATCTGGGGTGAGTTGGTAAAGAAGAAATCGTCGGAGTCTCTCCCCCTTGATATATTTACCTGTTTGGCGTCATCACCGTACCATTGCCCCGGCTGGAAGTCGCGTATAGTAAGGCGCCCCTGCGTATTATTATGGACAGCAATTATCACCGGCTCGTGATCAATATCAATGATCTGAGCTATTGCTGTCGAAAATTCCAATCCAAGTTGCACATTTTCTTCCGTCAACTTGCCGTTCCAGCTGAGCGACTTGCTCAAGCCGGCAGCAGTGAACATGCGGTTGGGGTCGAATTGGGCGTGATATTCCCGCCGCCGGATAACTACATCGCGGCCACGGCCGTGACGTAACTCGATCAGTCGCCCACCATTCTTACTGATATAGCTCCGGGCGGCTTCAGCGCTTGTATTCTCATCATCGTGGAGATTAACAAAAGTCAGGGTCGAGCCTTCTCGCTCGTAAACGTGTATCCAGACCTTTTCATCTCCCAACCTGAGCGTGTGGCTGGTGGCAGAAACACCAGATAACTCCAGTGGCGCGAAGATGGGCGGCACAGCCGAGCTGGTGCTCTTGGCCATCAAACCAGCTATAAATAATACGGAAATACACCACAATCTTGGCAAGCGGTCCTTGAACATCAACTAATATGCTTTCGCAAATATCACCAGGTAACGGGCGGGTTTACCGCTATGAATGCACTTGATACCGGCCGGTTCCTGTTCATCGAGAATGCATCGGACTGTTGCCTTGGTTTCATTCTTAATGGCTGCCTCAGTCAGAGGATCACCGTCCCAACCGCACCGGGCAAAGCCGCCTGTATTCATCAACTCCTTGAACTCATCCCAATTACCCGGGCTATATGTATTAGCCTCCCGGAAATCCCGTGCTTGCTTGTATAGACCGCTCTGGATTTCAGTAAGCAGCTCCGGCAAGCGGCTGACTATCTGATCATTTGAGAAACTCAGCTTCTCACCGGTATCCCTGCGGGCCACCATGACGGTGCTTTGCTTAAGATCGCGGGGACCCAGCTCGATACGCACAGGCACACCTTTCATCTCCCATTCATTGAATTTGAACCCCGGCGATACCGTATCCCGGTCGTCCAGTTTAATTCTGGCGCCGGTGGCCTCTAACAGGCTGGCCAGTTCCTTGGTCGCCCCTAGTACTTCATCTCTGCTATCATCTTTGTAGATCGGTACTATAACGGCTTGTATAGGGGCAATATTAGGTGGCAGCCGTAAGCCTTGATCATCGCCGTGGGCCATGATCACGGCACCGATCAGGCGGGTTGAGACACCCCAGCTGGTGGCGTATACATACTGTTCCTCGTTGGCTTCATTGCGGAAGGTCACATCAAAGGCCTTGGCGAAATTCTGGCCCAGATAATGGGAAGTGCCTGATTGCAGGGCCCGTTTGTCGCCCATCATGGCCTCGATGCACCAGGTCTCTTCGGCGCCGGCAAATTTTTCCGCCTCGGATTTAAGACCAACTATGACCGGAAGGGCCAGCTCGTCCTCGGCCACCTGACGATAAACCTCAATCATTTTCAGGGTTTCGGCCACCGCCTCATCCTTGGTGGCATGGGCCGTGTGTCCCTCCTGCCACAAGAATTCCGTGGTCCTGAGGAATAACCTGGTACGCATCTCCCAGCGGACTATGTTGACCCACTGATTGATGAGGATGGGCAGGTCACGGTAGGAATTGATCCATTGCTTGTACAGGGACCAGATCACCGTTTCGCTGGTAGGCCGTATAATCAGCTCCTCATCGAGCTTGGAGTCCGGGTCCACCTCCACGCCGGATCCATCCTCTGTGGCCCGCAGGCGCGTATGGGTGACTACGGCGCATTCCTTGGCGAATCCTTCCACGTGTTGCGCTTCCCGGGACATGTAGGATTTGGGAATGAACAGCGGAAAGTAGGCATTCTCATGACCCGTTTCCTTGAAGCGCAGATCATAGGCGGCCTTGATCGCCTCCCAGATGGCATAGCCATACGGTCGAATAACCATGGTGCCCCGCACCGGCCCGTAATCGGCCAGTTGGGCCTTCAGCACAACATCGGTGTACCACTTGGCGTAATCTTCAGATCTTGGTGTAACCCGTTTTGACATGGAAACAAAGTTAGTTCTGCTCGCCCGACAAGAAAAGGATGAAGGGCGCCAGGTTCGGCCAAATAAATTGCCGGGAGGCTGGCTGCAACCTGATGTGCTGCTTATATTCCCGACCATTAATCAAGCAAGGATTGGCCATGACTGAATTGAAACGTGTCCTCGGGGTGCGGGATATTGTGCTGATGAATATTGCCGCCATCGTAGGATTACGGTGGCTTTTAACGGCCTCCCGAACCGGACCACCGGCCACCGTCCTATGGATCATGGCACTGCTGTTTTTCTTTATTCCCCAAGCCCTGGCTGTAATCGAGCTGACAACACGGTACCCCAAACAGGGGGGCGTGTATATCTGGGCCCAGAAAGCTTTTGGCCCCAAGCATGGTTTTATTGCCGGGTGGTGCTACTGGGCCACCAATGTGATCTACTTCCCATCGTTGCTCATCTTCCTGGGAAGCAACGCTATATTCATATTCGGGTCAAGGTTCCTGGGGCTGGAAGCAAATCCCATATACATAGCCCTGTTCTCGCTAGGTGTTCTCTGGACCATATTGTTCCTGAATGTATTGGGGCTCAACATCGGCAAATGGATTCAGAATGCCGGCGGTTTTGGCCAATGGACGCCGGTTATAATTATCATGGGGGCGGGGCTGTATGCGCTGTTCACCGAGGGCTCTGCCACGACGTTCACCGTCATCAATATCTGGCCTGATTTTGCCCGGCCCAGCACCATCGCATTTTGGGCAACCATGTGCTTTGGCTTCGCCGGGTTGGAACTGGCGCCCATACTCAGCGAGGAGATTAAGGATCCGCGCCGCACTCTGCCCCGGGCAATTGTTATCTCGGGAATAATGATTACGATCATATACATATTCGGTACACTGAGCCTGCAGTGGACCATGTCAAGTGAAAACGTGTCGATCCTCGAGGGTGTCCCCCAAGCCGTTTCCCGCCTGTTTGCAGGCACTGGCTGGGTTTGGCTGGGCGCCCTGGCGGCCTTTGCGATTACCGCGGGCGGTACTGGCGGGGTCAGCGCCTGGTTAAGCGGCTCGGCGCGAATTCCCTATGCCAGCGGATTGGACCACTACCTGCCGCCAGCCTTCAGCCGTTTGCACCCCAGGTATGGAACACCCCACGTATCACTCGTCTGGATGGCGGCCCTGAGTTCCATATTTATACTCATGTCGGTCGTGGGATCGACCATTAAGGAGGCCTATATTGTTCTCGTAGATGCCACCCTGATTCTCTATTTCATACCCTACCTGTACATGTTCACCAGCGTGCTGATCTTGCGTAACAGAGAGGGTCTCTCAAACGGTATTATCCCTATGCCAGGCGGAAAATTGGGGTTGTATCTATTCCCAATCCTGGGCTTATTGTCTACCCTGGTGAGCATCGCCTTCTCGCTGATACCCCCCGAAGACGTCGCTTCCCCGGCTCTGTTTCTTGCCAAGGTCGTTGGGGGAACTGGTTTCTTCGTAGTAATCGGCTGGGGGTTATACAGGCATTATTCGCAAAACGCTCAAAATGCTTAGCTTATCAATATCTGAATTAATCCGGGCAGAGCGCCTGGAGTAATATTCCTGCCGCCACGGCTACGTTCAGACTTTCGGCCTGTCCCCTTCCTTGAATGGTAACCCGAATGTCTAAAACGGGCTCCATCGCCGGTCCAATTCCTTGTGCCTCGTTACCCACGACCAGGGCCCATTTATTGCCTACAGACGGTAATTTGCCGATGGGTTCGCCATCCAGCATAGCACCGATTATAGGGATATCCGCCTGCCGCAGCTTGCCGATTATCAGATCCACCGGAAGCTGCTGTAACTCCTTGAAGTGAAAATGCGCGCCCATAGCGCCACGCACTACCTTGGGACTGTATATGTCCGCGCTTGTATCCACGACCAGAACAGTGGGTACGCCAAACCAGTCAGCGGTACGCAGCAAGGTACCCAGATTCCCCGGATCCGCTATACTATCCAATACCAGTACCGGGGGCTTCGAAGCTTGCTCGCCGATTCCAGCCGCTGGCAAACGGCAGACAGCAAAAACGCCCTGGGTATGCCGTGTGGCGCTGATCTGCCCGGCTTGCACTTGTCGGATATCGCGCACCGGGATGGCGCCCTTGACAGCAAGACTATTCAGCTTTTCAAAGTGCTTCGAGCGTTTGTATTTTTCCGTGCACAGCAGCTCTTCAACCCGGTCGGCAGCCTGGAGCGCCTCCTCCACCAGCCTGCTGCCTTCAACCAGAAAGCGGCCGTGTAGCCGACGATATTTCTTGACACTGAGAGATCTAAGGTATTTGAGGTCTGTGCTGGAGGGGCCCATCTATGCTGCCGGGTGTCCTGTGCGTGCTTGCTGCCACGTAATCAGTTATTATAAGGAAAACGATTTCAATATTTGTTTATATCCTCTGGATGAGCTGAAGATGGACTCCAGACTTACTGTTTTCTGCGTGCCGGTCAGCATTTCTTTAATTTCCACTCTGCCGGCAGCCATCTCCTTCCCGCCGAGAATGAGCGTCCAATGTGCACCGAGGCGATTTGCTTCGCGGAATTGAGCCTTGATGCTGCGACGAAGGGTCTCCATAACTACGGAGTAGCCATTTTGCCTCAGGCGTTGGGCCAGTCTAATCGCCGTTGCGCTAGCCGGTTCGGGCTCAAAAACCAGAAAGATATCCAGGGGTTGCCTGAGGGGCACTTCTTTGGGCCTTTCATGGGCAGCCAGAAGCAGGCGTTCAATTCCCGTCGCAAACCCCACCGCCGGTACGCTTTTTCCACCCAACTCCTCCACCAGATCATCATAGCGGCCGCCACCGCATATTGCGTCCTGGGCGCCCAGACGTTCGGAGGTAATCTCAAAGGTGGTCCTGGTATAATAGTCCAGGCCGCGTACGAGACTCGGATCCTGTTCAAAAGGTATCTTCAGAGCTTCAAGACCGTTCCGCACAGATTGGAAATGCTCGCGATCCTCATTAGAAATGTAGTCCCACAGGGGCGGGGCATATTGTGCCACGATTTTTTGTGTGTGTGTATCTTTACTGTCAAAAATGCGCAGGGGGTTATTCTCCAGGCGGTACCGGTCCAGCTCGCTCAGTTGATCACCATATCGGGTCAGGGCGCCGCGCAGATCTTCCAGGTAAGTACCACGGTGTGCCGGACTGCCCAACGTATTCAGACGGACCCGTACTTTGCCCACGGCGAAACTGACGCACAGTTCGAAGGCCAGGGCAATAATCTCTACGTCCTGCTCAGGATAGGGACTGCCAATGGCCTCGGCGCCGAACTGGTGGAACTGGCGCAATCGGCCTTTTTGCGGACGCTCCTGGCGAAACAGGGAATCGATATAATACAGTCGGCTGATGGGAGTCACGGCTCCCATGTTATTCTCAATATAGGCCCTGATAACCGGGGCCGTAAGTTCCGGGCACAGTGTCAGTTCCTTGCCCCCCAGATCGGTAAAGGTGTACATCTCCTTATTGACGATATCCGTGCCCTCACCGACACCGCGGCGAAATAACTCGGTCGCTTCGAATGCCGGCGTGCGGATTTCCTGATAGCCATATAATGCCATGGTCCGACCGATATGCTTTTCCACGTATCGCCAGACAGGGGTTTCATCGGGCAGGAGATCCTTAACCCCTTTGATGCGATTTATTCTCTCGCTGATAATCAGGTCCTCTTAAGTGCTGTACATAGGTGAATACATGTTATGTGGCAAGGCAAAATAAAACTTCTAATCAGATTGTTGGGCGAAACCGGATAGATAATCCAAATGAGGATTTAAATTTCCTCTTCGCCCCCGTCATCCAAATCCGCGAGCACATGCATGGCCTGGGCGGGAGTCCTGGCTGCCAGCAGGGCGCTTCGGAAGGAGCCGCTATCCAGGGCTTTGGAAAAGCGGCTGAGCATTTTCAGGTGTTTCTCGGGTTTATCCGATGGGCTGATCATTAAAATAAAAATATGACAGAGCATATTATCAACGGCTCGGTAATTAATGCCTTCTCTGGAAAGCCCCAGTACGACAGCCACTTCCTTGAGTCCGTCACTTAAGCCATGAGGTAAGGCAACGCCCTTGCCAACACCGGTGCTCATGCGCCGTTCACGCTTCAGAATCGTCTCACGACATACTTCGCTGGAATCAATAATCCCCTTGTTTTCCAGTGGCTTCAAGAGCTCCAGGATAGCGCCGTCTGCTGAGCCGGCGCGCATGGGAACCACGATGAACTCTTCCGAAATAAACTTGGTAAGATCGCTCATTTGAGGGAGCAATTTCTGCCCGTGAAAGCATCAATTACAAGCATAATCGTTCTGCACTATAAACGAAAGATCAGAATCCCAAACCACTCTGTCTGCCGCCTCGAGATTCATATTTGATGTCTTCCAGGTCCGGGTCCCGTACATTCAGGCGAAACAAAAAGCCTTGTCCGGTACCCCCGGGTGTCCAGCTGAAGGCCAGCTCCCAGCAGTGGATTTCACGGTAGATTTGTATGTCATGACTTACCAGTTCCTGGGTTTGCATATCGAACCGGGCGGTATATCCCACACTCCAACCAGGGCCTATATTCACTTTCAGGTTCGTGTTCATCCAGAATGTTTCCCGACGCTCGGCAGGTAGTGACGGTTGCAGTCTATAACGAAATGCAAGCGTCGCCTCCCAGAGATTGCCGGGGGTTACGGTGCTTTTAGACACGCCACGTCTAAAACCTGGTGTTTCGTCCTCATCCTCGAGATTGATGTCAAATGTGTCTGCTATCGCCGTATCCAGCAAGGCAACCTCAGTGGGCGGTACAAACCGTGTGCCCTTCAGGCGGAACCTGGTGTTGGCGTTCATGCTGGCCAGTCTCGGTATGCTTAATAATTTATTGACCCTTCGATTTCGATTCGCTGCCTGATCCCACTCCAACTCATAGAAATCGTGGACTGTGGATATGTTAAGGTTCAACATTTTAAGAAAAGGTGAGCGGAAGGAAGAATTGATGGGCGCCAGATGTAAACTGTCGGCCGTGAAATTGTAGCTCGTGCTCATGGACCAGGTCAGTAAATTTATTTTTTTCTCCTTGCCATTGATCTCCTGCTTGGCCTGAAACAGGTTGGTCATGGAGAAACTAAGGGCCTGAGATTCAGAACTGGGGGTCCCGCCGATAGTAGAACCCGCAAACCGGTCAAATTTTTCACCAGCTGCGTCGTGTTGAACATAGCCGGGATCCCAACCGAAAATTGGCTGTGAGAAATCCGGCGAGTATGAATAGCGGATGTTGGGCTTGATCACATGACGAATCGCCACCAGGTTGCCGACATTAACTGGAAACATACCATAAATATTGGTCTGCGCGCCCACTGAAAGCCGGCCCGTGTGTCTGGCAACCAATCTGGATACTTGATGGTATTCAATCGCGCCCAGGGTGTCTCGCGCAAACAGGCCCATGGAGTCAGTGTTGGCTTGGCGGTATTCCGGCGTTATGGCCTGATTGATACCTGCACTGAAAGTCATGGAAATATACTTGAATACTTTCTGATTCAAATTCAGGCTCAGGTTGTTACGGGCCGAGGCTTGATTACGAACATCGGTGTCCTCTGTCCAGTAGAGGCTATCGGCGCCGGCCGTATCTGCCCGCCAGAAAACGGTCTGTCGGTTAATCAGGCCACTGCTTAACGAAGCTGACAGATTATTGTACCACCTGGGACGCCCACCCCTGGCCTGTTTGATGAGTGAACTTCGGGTTCGGCTCAGGCTCAGGCTGGGCAGTGTTCGAGTACGCTCAATTATTTCCTGTCCCAACCTGACGGGAGGCGTGTCCTTCTTATTGACCGCCGTTAAAATATATTTCTCCTGGAGACCCAAGGTGAGCAGTTTTGAGGAATAGCTGGCTTTCGAAAGGATTTGCTGGTCGCCAAGGCGGGTTTCCCGGTCTCTTCCCAAGTCATAAATCCGGGGGTTGGATACGTAATCAAAATTGATGTTGAGACGCCTGGTGGGATCGATGGTCTGCCTATGGATCCACCTGAGTTTCCACTTCAAGGAGGTCTGGTCCGTGAGCAGGTTCTGGATGTCCCGATCCAGAACTTCTCGATAATAGGTGGAAAATATATTGCCATTGTATTTATAGCGCACATTATATCTTATTCGGCCGGAAGCGGTAATACCCAATTTATCGGAAAAATCCATGAGCATGGTTGCGTCGGCATAATCGTTGATGGCCCAGAAATAACCCAAATCCTTTAGAAACTGGCCGTCCCTGCGGCTTTCACCGTAGCTGGGCATAATCAGTCCGGTTCGGCGCCCACCAGCCTTATTGGGAAATACAGCGAAGGGCAATCCCAGCAGGGGTACATCAAATAAATAGAGCACCACCGGCTTGGCAATGACCTTGTCGCCCTGGAGCATTTTCATCTTTTTAGCGGCAAAATAGAAGTGCGGATTGTCCAGATTGCAGGTAGTGTACTTGCTGTTTTCAACATAGTAAACATTACCGGGATGGCGGTGCACCACATTGCCGTGATAGTAACCGTCTTCCAGTTTTGTGCGTCCCTTAAAGACTTTACCTTTTTCACTGATGAGATCGAATTCCATCAAGTCACCTACCATGGGGTCTCTACCGGTCTGGAGCAGCGTGGGAGGTTCGTTGTGGGTGTATTCGGCTCGTAATATGTTGTCTTCCCAGGTAAGCGTTATACTACCAGCCGCCAGACCGTTCCCGCGGTAGTCTACCTGGGCGCCCCGTTCCATATACGTCACCTGGCCGGGTATGTCGTAATCAATATGCTCGGCCTTGTAAATCACAGTGGTGTCCACATCGGTAGCGCCCGCTTCAGGTTCGAAGCGGCCTCGGGCACCGCCGTCGACCCGGATTCGTACCAGTTGGCTGGCCTCGTCAAAGCCCAGCATAATGGTGTCGCCGGTTGCATTATTTACGCCCTGCAAAATAGAGTCTTCCACAACATGGTAGATTGACGTTGCCATACCCTGTAATTGCAATTGCGATAGGCGATCATTAACAAAAGCGGCGTCCATGGTGCGGGACGTGAGCAAATCGGTGAACAAGCGCTCATCTCTCTCGTCTTCAGATAGCCGGGCATAGATCGTCGCCGTAGCCTCGGCTCCGTCCTGAACAAAGGCAGATTTTATCTGCTCGTCCTGGTAAACCATGCGGACCAGCTCGCCTTTCAGTTCTCTACCGGCATCAGTAATTACCGCGGAACCGAGCAGGACCAGCACGCCCTCATTGTCGTCGTAGTGCATTTCGTTGGCCACGACGCGGCGGTCACCCTCCCCGACCACCACCGCGCCAAAGGCATCAAATGAAGCTCCCCGGATACCGCCAGTCTTAATAGTGCGGAATTCCGCCGCCGTCAGGCGCCGGGCTTCTTGGGTCATCACCACGTCATCCCGGGCAACACCTGAGTCTAATTTGGTCCAGTATATTAATGACCGGCTTTCAATCGTCTGGTCCTCCTGATCGAAGCGCACATGGCCCCTGGCATGAATTCTGTCCTCCAGGTTATAGAATATCAACGAATCGCACACCAGGTGCTCGCCCGGCCTGGTCACACTGACGCTACCAGCTAGATTGGTGCGATCCCGGTCACGATCGAAAATGGCCCGATCGGTCAGCATCTCCATCGGGCCTTTGCGAAATACAACATTTCCATTGAGCATTTGAACGCTCTGGCCATTTATCTGCTGGTTTTCCAAAATGTCGGCGGAAATCAGCCGCAGACGATCATCGCTCTGTGCGTGAAGCAGCTGGGCAGCGGCAGCCAATAGAACTATATTCAGTATCTTTCCGGCCATAGCTTACTCAGGCGTTGACGAATAAATTTTTCGTGGCCCTGGGCGATTGGCCGGTAAAACCCGGCGTTTTTCATCCCATCCGGAAAATAGTTTTCAGCAATGAAACTATCCGGCTGGTCATGAGGATAAGCATAGTCCCGGCCATAGCCCATGGATTTCATCATACCGGTAGCGGCATTCCGCAAGCGCATTGGCACTGTTTGCATGCCGGTCTCTTTAACGTGCTGCCGGGCAGCGCTGATAGCCAGATATGACGCATTACTTTTAGGCGCCGCGGCCAGATAGGTTGTCGCTTGAGCCAGAATAATGGCTGCTTCAGGCATGCCTACCAGATGCACGGCCTGCATGGTAGCAGTGGCCAGCTGCAAAGCTTGTGGGTCCGCGTTACCAATATCTTCAGAGGCCAGGATTACCAATCGCCGGGCTATGAACTCCGGCTTTTCGCCACCCTCCAGCATGACGGCCAACCAGTAAATAGCGGCATCAGGATCACTGCCACGCAGCGATTTAATATAGGCGGAGATCGTATCGTAATGATAATCGCCGGTCCGGTCATAAAGAAGGTTGCGCTCCTGTAAGGCCTCGTTTATGTCAGCTCGTGATATGGTAATCGCTGGATCGTTGTGCTTGAAGCTGCCGGCAATTTCCAGCGCATTGAACATCTTCCGCGCGTCGCCGCCCGCCGATTCAACAAGTGTTTGCCTGGCAGCGGGCGAGAGTTCTATTTCCTGCCGTGCTAAAATGATATCATTGGACAGAGCATTATCAAGCATGGCGCCCAGATGTTCCGGAGAGTAGGGCTCCAGCCGGATTACCTGGCAACGCGACAACAAAGGGCTGATTACTTCGAAACTGGGATTCTCGGTGGTGGCGCCAATCAGGATAACCGTTCCATCCTCAGCGGCGTGCAGCAGCGCATCCTGCTGCGTTTTATTGAACCGATGGATCTCATCGATGAACAGTACGGTTTGCCGACCTGATGCCTGATCGGCCGCCGCCATGTCCAGCACTTGCCGAACTTCCTTAACTCCCGACGCAACGGCAGAGATTTCCACAAAGGAGACGGCGCTTTGATTCGCCAGCAGACGGGCCAGGGTAGTCTTACCGGAGCCGGGCGGGCCCCAGAAAATGATGGAAAATAGTTTCCCTGACTCCATAGCCTGGCGCAGCAAACGGCCTTCATCCACCAAGTGCTCGTGGCCGACGAAATCATCCAGGGTTCCGGGGCGCACACGATCCGCTAGCGGCGGCAGGTTACTCTTTTCCGCATTTTGAAACAGGTCTGGCTGATGTTGCCGGGTTGGCATTTTAGCTTGGCGCATACAGGGTAATAATTATTACTGTTCCGCTCTTTATGGCAAATTCATATACCTGGAACCGGATTATCACCTGACAAGCTGTCCGGTCGCGCTGGGGTTGTCTGGCGGGATTCATGGTCTGGCTCCATTTGAAGTTGAACGAACCATACCATGGCGTTGGCCATGGCTAAAAAACGTCCATCCTGGGTAGCGCGCCACAAATTTCCGGTATTTGACTCATGATTGTTCAATGCCCGGACAGCGCCGCGGATCGGGTAATCAAACTCCTTCATCCCTCTAACATGGCGCGCCCTGATCAGGGCAATAATTTCATAGGTCGGGGTTTTTTCATCGGCCAGCTCCACAGCGGCGCTGGTAAAGCCGCCACTTTCAAGCTGATTCTC
>DAOWIJ010000143.1 GCA_030640955.1 Fidelibacterota bacterium | reverse complement strand
GGCACACCCTGCGGAGCCTGCCGTCAGGTCATTTATGAACAATGCGGCGATATCCCGGTCTACCTGGCCAGTGAAAACGGCTCCGAAGTGGTGGAATATCGGTCTACACAACTGTTACCATTCCCATTTAATCTGAATGAACACTGATTACCGGGCAGTTCTGATCGGCATGGCTGGAGGCACCGGTTCCGGTAAGACCTCCATCGCGGAGACCCTGAAAAACGAAGTCGGCCGGGATGAAGTGGTCGTACTTGACCAGGACGCCTATTACCAGGATCTTTCAGACATGCCGTTGGAAGAGCGGGAGATGGTCAACTTTGATCATCCCGACTCCATCGATTTTGGCAAGATGAAGGCCGACCTGCAAACCCTGTTGAGCGGCCAGTCCGTCGAAGTGCCGGTCTACGATTATTCCACTCATACGCGTAAAGCCGAAACCAGACTGATTGCCAACCACCGGCTCATCATCCTGGAAGGCATCCTGGTCCTGGTTGACCCGGATATCCGGGATTTGATGGATATCAAAATTTTCATCGATACCGCCTCGGATGTGCGCTTTATCCGCCGTATGACACGCGACGTGAAAAAACGCAGTAGATCATTCGAGTCCGTAGTGGAGCAGTATTATCGCACGGTCCGCCCCATGCACGACCAGTTCGTGGAGCCCTCCAAGCGTTACGCCGACCTGATTATCCCCGAAGGTGGCCATAACCGGGTTGCCATCGATCTCCTGAAAACTAAAATCTACTCATTATTAGGCGAGCCTCCCATTGCGGGAGATATAATCACGCCATGACCCTGACCCCCAGGCGCAGCGGCTGGATCGAAGTAATATCCGGCTCCATGTTCAGCGGTAAATCGGAAGAGTTGATCAGGCGCCTGCGCAGGGCCGAGATAGCGCGCCTGCCGGTGGCCATATTCAAGCCTAAAATTGACGACCGCTTCAGCAAGGACGAAATCGTCAGCCACAGCCAGCAACGCATCGAATCCAGTACTGTGGATGACGTAAACGAGATTCTCAACCTGGCCCGGGACGCCGCCGTTATCGGCATAGACGAGGCTCAGTTCTTTTCACACGAGATCATATCCGTAGTCAAGGAATTGGCCCGGGTTGGCAAGCGGGTGGTTGTCGCTGGTCTGGATAAGGATTATCGCGGTAAGCCCTTTGGCCCCATGCCGGAGCTGATGGCCGAGGCCGAGTATATTACAAAAACCCTGGCAATCTGCATGCAATGTGGCGAGCCGGCCAATTTTACCCAACGCCTGACCCGCGATGAGGAACAGATCCTGATTGGCGAGACCGACATTTATGAGGCGCGTTGCCGAATCTGTTTTAAGCCACCGGAGGAATAATGGAAAGACTAATCGGATTTATCGGTATGGCCGTCCTGCTGGGGCTGGCCTACGCCATGTCCAATAATCGCAAAGCAATCGACTGGCGGCTGGTAGGCTGGGGCCTGGCGCTACAGATGATCTTTGCCATCTTTATTCTAAAGACCCCGATTGGCAAACCTTTCTTCGGTGCGGTGGACGGCGCCATCAAACAGCTGCTGTCCTATTCGGATGCCGGCAGTGATTTTCTGTTCAAGTCCTTCGGTGCGGGGGTGGTGGAAGCGCCCCTGATGACTTTTGCCTTCCGTATACTACCTACTATCATTTTCTTCTCCTCACTGATGACTCTCCTGTACCATTTCGGCATCGTGCAGTGGATCATAAAGTGGATCGCCCGCGGCATGCAGAAAACCATGGGTACCAGCGGCGCGGAAACCTTGAGCGTATCCGCCAACATTTTCGTCGGCCAAACCGAGGCCCCTCTGGTAATTCGGCCGTTTGTACAAAATATGACCCAATCGGAACTGCTGGCAGTAATGACCGGCGGATTCGCCACGGTGGCCGGGGGCGTCATGGCGATTTACGTGAAAATGCTCAGCGACGTACCGGGTATCGCCGGGCATCTCATGGCCGCTTCCATTATGAGCGCCCCCGCAGCCCTGGTTATGGCAAAAATTGTGTATCCCGAAGTGGAAGAATCCGAGACCTTTGGTGAAGTGAAGATCGCTATTGAAAAAGTTGACGACAACGCCATGGAAGCACTGGCCCGCGGCGCCAGCGATGGCATGCGACTGGCAGCCAACATCGGCGCCATGTTGATCGCGTTTGTCGCCATGATCGCCCTGATCAACGGCATCCTGGGACTGGTTGGTCTGACCCTGCAGGAAATATTGGGTTTGATTTTCCGGCCCCTGGCATGGACTATGGGCGTGCCCTGGAATGAAGCCGGTACTGTTGGCACTCTCCTGGGTGAGAAGCTGGTGCTCACCGAGCTGGTGGCCTATGGCGACCTGAGCGAATTGAGGGCGCAAAACGCGATTTCCAACCGGGCTGCTATCATTTCCAGTTATGCCTTGTGCGGATTTGCCAACTTTGCGTCTATCGGTATCCAACTGGGGGGCATCGGCGGCATTGCGCCAAATCGCAGAAAGGACCTGGCTAAACTGGTTCTAAAGGCGCTTTTCGCCGGCGCTTTCGCGTCCTGGTTAACAGCGACGGTAGCGGGAATTCTCATATAGACGTTCACAAACCAGGGCAAACACTGTAGGAGGGATTATGAGAATCATCCTGTTAGGTCCGCCTGGAGTTGGCAAAGGCACCCAGGCTCAGCTTATCTGCAAGAAGTACGATATTCCCCATATTTCCACGGGGAATATGCTGCGGGATCATACCAGGCGAGACACGGAGCTGGGCCAACAGGCCCAGAAAATGATGAACGCCGGGCAATTGGTGCCCGACGATCTCATGCTGGCCATGGTTGACGAGCGCTTATCTGAGCCTGATACCGCCAATGGCTTCCTGTTGGATGGTTTCCCCCGCACTGTCGCACAGGCCGTAGGACTGGCTGCCCACCTGGAAGAAAAGGATCTGGGTCTTGATGCAATCGTGGCTATCGCGCTGGACCACGGTATCCTGTTGAGCAGGCTCAGCGCCCGCCGTACCTGCGCCAACTGCAACGCGGTGTACAACCTGATAGTCAATCCGCCCAGGGAAATGGGCGTGTGCGACCGCTGCGGCAAGGCCGAGCTGATCCAACGGGACGATGATAAGCCGGCCACGATCAGCGACCGCCTGGCAGTATACGAGCAGCAGACCATGCCCCTGTTGGCGTATTACAAACCAACCGGATTACTGCTCGAATTTTCCGGTGATGGAACGGTTGATGAAGTTTTCGAACGTATTTTAACCAAATTGTCTGAGATTCAGGCAGGTGGGTAGGCTTTAGCAAATGCTTCGAATCGGAATCACAGGCGGCCTTGGGTCGGGGAAATCGGTAGTCGCTGATTTTTTTCGCGCGCAGGGCAGTCGCGTTTTTGACGCCGACAGCGAGGCCAAACTTATTCTACTGCGCTCAGCGCCGGTTCAGCAGGCCGTCATTGACCATTTCGGTGATCATATCTTAAACGAGGTCGGGGAGCTCGATTTTCGCCTCCTGGCGCAATGTGCTTTCGCAACGGAGAAACAACAACGATACCTTAATAACATTATTCATCCTGAAGTGGCGGCGGCAGCCGAGCTGGCCATGATAGCCGCGCAGGGCGAAGGTGTGGCCATGTTCGTCCTGGATGCGGCCCTGCTGTTTGAAGCCCAGCTGGAAGAATACCTGGATTTCACCATTGCCGTAATTGCCGACGAAGAACTGCGCGTCAAGCGTGCCCTGGAGCGCGGTAATCTGACCGAGAAGGATATCCGTAAACGTATCCGGCTGCAGCTGACCGATGATATCAAGCAGGCCAAGGCTGATTTTATTATCGACAACAACGGGACACCTGACGAATTGGCCGCTAACCTGGAAGATCTGTACGCCATGTTGGAGAGCAGTTCCCCATTCTAGATTTAACAACTTCTATCCTCACCGAAGGACATGTCCCGCCGCCCCTGATCCTGGATGAAATAATAAAACCAGACCAATTGGTGGCCGCCGCCACCAGGATTTTCGAGCAGCAGACCAACCTGGTCGTTCTGGTGGAAACGGACCACGGTCCCGTCGTGGTGAAGTGGTTCAGCTGGCGGCACCGTTTACACTATTGGCTCAGCCCAACCTTTCCGGGCCGGGCAGTCACCAGCTGGCGGATCGCCCGCAGGCTGGTGGAATGTGGCGCCAGAACACCGGAGCCGCTGTTCCTGCACAGTCGCCGTAAACGTGGATTCATCCGGGAAAACCTGGTGATCACCAGGGCCATCCAGCCGCACCAGACTTTACGCAGCCTGTTAAAGTCTGAGTCACCTATCAGCGAGAAGGAGCGGGCGGTTGGCGATCTGGCCCGCAGCCTGGCACGCATGCACGGGGCTGGCATCGAGCACAACGACCTGACGACCGGAAACTTTCTGGTCAGCGATTCAGGCGAAGTCTATATTGTCGATCTTAATCGCGCCAAAAGGCGAACAGGTCTGAGCACTAGCCAACGCGCAATAGACCTGGCACGGATCAGCTTTAGCGCCGCCAACCAGGTTGAAGAACAGCAACTTGCAACCAGCTTTTTCCAACAGTACGGCCAAACGGCAGGAGTTGACCTGGATTGGTGCGCTATCTACTGGAAATACCGAGCCAGGCTGGTGAGCAAGCGGCGCCGCAAGGCCCGGATCAAGGAGTTATTCGGCAGATAACAGGGCTATCCGGTGGGCGTGCAGGCCCGGTATGACGGCCAGGTTCGCTACCATGGACAAACCGGCCGCCTGAACCTCGTCCTCGAACTGGCGCCCTGAGAGCATGGTAATTCGCGACTGCTTCGGGGATATCCTGCGAAATAGTTGATGTGTCCGGGTGCGCTGATAATACGAGGCTATAATCCATTTCCGGCTGACCCGCCGAAACTCCCGGTAGATGGCCATTCGCTCATCTGTCTCGTGCATATGCTGCAGGAGCCGAAAGGAAAAAACCACGTCAAATATATTGTCTCTGAACGGCAGGGCCCCGGCCTCACCGTTGACCGCGCCACTGGTCAATCCAAGGCGGGCCTGCTGATACAGGGCGGCAAAATAGTTGAAATCAAGTGAGTATACATCGCCAAAGCTGTTCAGTAGTGGTTGAAAGCGGCCGTAACCCACCGGCGCGTCCAGGATCCTGCCGCCCAGCCGGTGACGCCTGAACATGCGCTCCACCATGGCCTGCTCGCGGTCGTTGATCAGGCGCTGGTCCAGGTAACGGTAGCGCCGTTGGGCATAGCGCTCCACCTGATCCAGGTTCTGCCAGATGGTGTACGCCAAGTAAAGTCAGCCCTGCCGCAGCGCCAGTGGATTGTCCAGGACCTCTTTCAGCACTACCGCCTGTTGTATGGGCGTCAGCCTTTTCAGCGTCCGCAACTCCATCAATCCTGGTCTGCGGCGCCTGGCCTTGTAAGGTTTACTGGCATCCCGCATAACCTGCCAATCACGCTCCCCGGCAGCCGCCGGCTTCAGGATTTGCTCAACCGGGGGACGGGGTGGCTCTACGGGCTCAGCAACAGGTTCCGGGGCCGTGGGTTCTTCCTCAACTGGCGCGATTATTTGAAACGGCCCTTCCTCGAAACCCAGATTGCGCCAGATTTCCTGAAGGGGAGAAACCGATCGAGGTTCGGGGCGCTGTTCCGGCTGGCCCCCTGGAAAGCCGGTAGGCAACGTGTCTAGCCGGTCAGCTGCCTGCTCATCTTCGCCTGTTTCACTATCGTCGGCGGCCTGTGCCATCATGGCCTGTTGACGGGCCTGTCTCTTCCTCTTGGCTTTCGACCCCAGTACGGTGGTCAGAATCCACCAGATCAGGATGATCCAGAGTAGGGGGCTGTCGAATATCCCGATCATTCCTTTTCAGGCGGGCCCGGCGTTTTGCCACTGGTACCACCTTCACCCTTTTCCGGTCCGGCTATGGACTCGCGCATGCCCGTATCGGCCTGGATGTTCTCCAACCGGTAGTAATCCATAACACCCAAATGGCCTTCGCGGAAGGCCTGGGAAATAGCCTTGGGGACTTCGGCCTCAGCCTCCACTACCTTGGCGCGCATCTCTTCTACCTTGGCGACAAATTCCTGCTCGGCGGCGACGGCCATGGCCCGGCGGGTTTCCGCTTTGGCCCGGGCTACCTTCAGGTCAGCTTCGGCCTGCTCAGTCTGCAAGTCGGCGCCCACGTTTTTATCCACGTCCACATCGGCAATATCAATAGAGAGAATGGCAAAAGCCGTCCCCGCATCCAGACCCCGAGACAGCACGGCCTTGGAGATCGTATCGGGATTTTCCAGCACCCTCTTGTAGGATTCGGCGGACCCGATAGCGCTGACCATCCCCTCGCCTACCCTGGCGATCACTGTCTCTTCGGTGGCGCCTCCCACCAGTTGCTCAATGTTGGTGCGTACCGTGACTCGCGCCCGCACCTTCAGTTGGATACCATCCTTGGCTACCGCCCGGATAAAATCGGTTTTTGGACAATCGATCACCTTGGGATAAACACTGGTCTGCACAGCTTCCTGGACGTCACGCCCGGCCAGGTCGATGGCGGTTGAAGTAGCATAACTCAGGGCGATATTCGCCTTATCAGCGGCAATCATGGCGTTGATTACCCGGGAGAGTGAGCCGCCCGCCAGGAAGTGGGTCTCCAGATCTTCCGAAGTAATGGTACTCAAGCCTGCGCGGTGCAGGTTGATCATACCGTCAACTATCTGCCGGGGGGGAATTTTCCGGATGCGCATGATGATCAGCTTCAGGATCGGCATCCTGCCCCAGCCAATACTCACCAGGGCCTGGATCCACAGCCCCATGGGCACCAGGTAAAGCACTAAGAAAAATACTATGACAACTATCGGTAGTATGTAGATCAGTCCTTGCTGCATGATTGAATGCTCCTTATTTGCTTAAGTCACGCGCTTCACATGGACGGTATTGCCCTCTACGGCAAGTACCTTCACCCGGGCGCCTTTGGGGATGTGTTCACCCTCAGTAATCACGTTAACCCGTTTTCCTTTAACCTCGGCCTTGCCGGTGGGCATGCACTCAGTCAGGGTAGTGCCGATCCGCCCCACCAGGGCATCCATGCCCACGGATACGCTGTAGTCTTCTGACGTAATGGGAACGTTCCTCTTGAAGAACTTGCTGTGGATAAAGGCCCGCAACAGGAGAATGCCACCGAGGATCGCCCCTACGATGCCGATATTCAGTCCCAGGAATGCCCGTTCCATCTGTTCGGGCGTGGGATATTCGCCCACCAGCATATGAAACAGGCCCCACAGCATGAGCATAATCCCGCTGAAACCGGCTACCCCAAATCCGGGTATCGCCAGGACTTCAACCAGCAGCAGAGTGAGCCCGCCGAGGAAGATTAATACCTCGGTTACAGTAGCTAACTCAGCCAGGAAGCTGGCCCCGAAAAACAGCGACAGGGCGATCAGGCCGATTATGCCGCCAACGCCAAACCCGGGGGATTTAACTTCAAAAATCAACCCCAGGAAGCCGATGGTCATGAGCAGGCTGCTCACCACCGGATCGGTCAGAAAGCGCACCAGTTTCTCAGACCAGTTGGGCCTGAAGGCGACAACTTTCGCGCTATCCAGGTCCAACGATTCCAGCACCTCGCCGAAGCTGTCCTGTATGTCATCGGCCATACCGGTGTACAGGGCTTTCTCGCTGGTCAGGGTGATCAGTTTTCCGGCACGGCTTCCATCAATATCCTTGAGCAGTATCGTATCACCCTGAACAATAATGTATTCGATTTCAAGCTCTTCATCCACCATGCCCGCGGCGATCCGGTGGGGCCGTCCACGTGCTTCCGCGGTGGCCGACATCTCTTCCCGCATGAAACTGATCACCTTCTCGCTGGCCTTCTTCCCTTCCAGGTCAACGGCGGTGGCGGCGCCGATGGTGGCCCCTTTGGTCATGATTATTTTTTCACAGGAAAGCGAGATCAGGGCGCCGGCCGAGATAGCCCGCCGGTTGATGAAAGCCACCGTTGGCACATCCGCCGACATAATGGCATCTTTAATGCGGGTAGCCCCGTCAATCCGGCCACCGAATGTGTCAATATCGAATACAATGGCATCCGGTTGATCGGTTGCAGCCTGCTCCACTACCCGCTCTATAAAGGGTGGCAGGCCCAGGTCGATAGTACCCTGAATAGGGACGCGATAGACAACTCCATCGGACCCCACCAACAACGAGGCGGCCAAAGCGGACAGGATAAGGGCTGATCTCATAGTATAAGTATATTAGATTATATAGATTGAAAAGTCAAATTGTTTCCGTCGGAAAAATGCCTAGAAAGCCGTATCCGACCGGGATAAATTTAGTCTACACGTTAAGTACAAACGGACTCATTATTGGCTAATTTGTTAATACATATTTTCGCCCGGCTGCTCAACCTCGTACCGCGCCCGGCCCTGCTGCCGCTGGTGCGGGTCCTGGCTACCGCCATATATGTACTGGTACCGCACCGCCGCGATGTGGCCCTGGCGAATATCCGGAAGGCCCTGCCCACTTTGCCACCAGCCAGGCACAAGGCCATCCTCAGAGGGGCATACAG
>DAOWIJ010000196.1 GCA_030640955.1 Fidelibacterota bacterium | reverse complement strand
TGAAATTCCCTCTGATCTCCATTGCTCCCGACGACAAGATCGAAATCAATGGTTACGCGGTTGGTGATATGCTGATCACCCAGCGTAATTCTTGAGAAACTCACGTTCAGCGTGGGAATTAGCCGGTCCGGTTCCACCCCGACTTGTTCAAGTATCATTTGCTTGATCGGCTCACTAAAAACTTCGGAGATACGGGTGACCTTCTTTCGCAGTTTGAGCGTTCTATCTTTATTGTTCTTGGACTTGATTTCAAAGTAAAACGCCGCGGGCTCCAGGTATTTCCGGTAACGGACCTTATAGCGAGGACGGGCTTGATCGTGGTGCTGGCGGTAGAACAGCAGGTCCTCGGTGTCGAAATATAAGTTCTCATAGCCGAAAACGCGTTGATTCTGAATCTCAAGGATGTTAAATGCAGGTCTCAGTTTATCCAGGAGAAGTGGCAGCTGGTTTCGGCTGAAGATAAACTTGGTATCATTTCGGTTGACCAGCGGATTGGTATTCAGCTTGGCCAGAGATATGCCGCTGAACGAGGATAAGATTGGCTGGATGTGGTTCATTATTCTATGATCGCCAGGTCTTATAAACAGAAACTCATCGGTAAACGAATATAACTATTTTGTTGTTATTATCAAGGCCTTCAGGTTTATCGGTCAAAGCCATGACCGGATTCGCTAGTTTAGCGTAAACTCCCTGACAAGTTAAAGCAGCATTTTTCCGAATGGTTACTCCATATTTAATTAAGTTGTTGAAGGCGAATTATCTGGACGATAGACCTATGATTTCTAACTTTTTTCAATTTCCGGACCTGTCATCCCGCGTCCCAATAGTAGTCAAGGAGAGGCTCGTGCGGATGAAAACTTCGACCGATACCAGCCTGTATCACCGGCGATTGGCGGTAACCGCGGCTGTTCTATTGGTGTATGTAGCCGGGCTACTTGCAAACGATAGCTGGCAGCTCTACGACGATTCCCAGGTAGCCGTCGTGGAAATCACAGTAGATCAGGCAGACATGACCTGGATCTACCAGAACGTGTACAGCGATTCTCTCCACCCGGCCACCGTCCATTTCACCAACGCCTGGATCGATAGCACAATCGATTCTGTGGGCTTCCGCCTGAGGGGTAATACCTCGCGGACATCGTGGAAAAAATCATTCAAGCTGTCGTTCAATACTTTCGTGCCGGGGCGCCAGTTCTACGGCGTGGACAAGTTAAACCTGAACGGCGAGCACAACGATCCTTCGATTGTACGCAGTAAACTGTGCTGGGACCTGTTTCAAGATATCGGTATGACTTCCACCAGGGCGGCCCACGCAGCCGTGTACATCAACGGCGACTACTACGGCCTTTATATCTCCGTGGAGCACGTCGATGATGAATTCATTCAGACGAATTATGTCGATGATTCGGGAAACCTCTGGAAATGCCTGTGGCCCGCCGACCTGACTTACCTGGGAGAGGACCCCAACCTGTATAAATCTATCGACGACGGTAATGGCCGACAGGCCTATGATCTGAAAACCAACCGGCAGCTGGACGATTATTCGCAGCTGGCACGATTGATTGACATCATTAATAACACACCCGGTGACCAGTTCGACGACTCACTGGAGTCAATCCTGGCTGTACCGGAAGTATTGAAATACCTGGCGGTGAACACCCTGGTGGGCGGCTGGGATGATTACCGGTCGTTAAGAAATAACTACTACCTGTACTTTGAGCCTGCCCTGGGCAAATTTCACTGGATACCGTATGATTACGACAACACATTCGGGATTGATTGGTTTGATACCGATTGGGCCAACGCTGATCCCTATATTTATCCCAGGGCAGCCAATGACGCCGGGGGCCGTCCTTTATCTGACCGGATCATGGCGCATCCACGCTACTCGAATCTGTATTCGCATTTCCTGCAATATTATAATAATCATGTATTTGTACTCGATGATATAATGAATCGCCTAGTCAATATCAAAACGCTGATCACTCCCCGGGCCGAGGCCGATAAATATCGAACAAAGGATTACCAATTCACTATGGATGATTTCCATGACTCCTACGATGCCGCCGGGTACGAGAGAGATCATGTAAAGTACAGCATAAGCGATTTTGTTACCCATCGGTCCACGTCCCTGCCGGGTATGCTCCTTGAGTGGTTCAGCGAACCCAGTGTGTACCACATTGACTGGTGGCCGGAAAATCCACTGCCCGACGACACTATCCACATTGCTGCCGCGGCCTTCAGCCAGGTTAGCTTGACCGAGGTTACGATTCTTTGTCAATCCGGCGATCTCGCCGTGATCGACTCCATCCCAATGGTGTTTCAGCCGGTCGCAGACACCAAACTGGTGGAAGAAGCCGACCGCTGGCTGGGAGTAATCCCTCCGCTGGGCTCGGGTGGGTCGGGACATTTTCGCATCGCCGCCTCCGATGTCTATGGATCTGCCGGGTATGGCCCCCTGAATGGGACGATTCCCATTCGTACACCGCAGGTAATCTCCGACCATCTGGTAATTAACGAATTTCTGGCGAGTAACCAGAGTGTGAATGCCGACGACGCCGGTGAATTTGACGATTGGGTTGAACTCTATAATCCCACACCACAGGAAATATTGCTTGACGGCATGTACCTTACCGATGATTCCGGTCTGCTGACAAAATGGCGATTCCCTGATAATCTGGTACTTAATCCGTCAGATTATCTGCTCGTCTGGTGCGATAATGACGCCGGGCAGGCAGGGCTGCACGCATTTTTCAAGCTGAATGCAGGTGGAGAATATCTGGCCTTAGTAGCTGATGATGGCGCAACGATCATTGATTTTGTCAGTTTCGGTACCCAGACGACGGATATTTCCTTTGGCCGCTATCCCGATGCCAGCGATAACTGGGCGTCTCTGACGCCTACCCCTGGCGATGGTAACATCATACTTATGGTTAAAGACATGGCGGTCCCGACTGACTTCCTGATCGCTGTTTATCCCAATCCTTTCAACGCGGCTGCTACGATCGATTTTACGCTACCGCAGCCAATGGCAGTATCCCTCAAGGTCTATGATCTACTGGGACGCGAAGTGGTTACCCTCCATCAGGGATGGCAGGATGCAGGCTATCACAACGTGGTATGGGAAGGGAAAGACCGGTCGGGTCAGGCCGTGGCCTCGGGGATATACTTTGCTGTAATACAGACGGAAAACACGGTCCGATCGGTTAAGATGCTGCTACTGAAATGAAACTCGGGGCTGGGTGGGATACCGCCAACGGCCGGATTCCTCCGCATGCTGCGGTGTTCGGTACATAAGAGCAATCAGCCTTCAGCGGTCGACGGAGAAGTCAGCCGTAAGCATGCTCGGCAGGTAATAACAAAGTTAATTGTATTGCAAATGCTGCTGTTGGCATATATATTCTCCATAATAGTTCTAAACTTCGCCACATTCATATTTTGAGTAGGGGACCTCGCTATGAAAAAGCGCACACTTGGGATCATTTTACCTGCAATGCTAATCCTCTTCGGCAGTTTACTACCGGCACGCAGCAAGGGGTACAATCCTGCTCAAATGCCCGCATATAATCTGGCAAAGGCTGCCGGTACGAACGGCCCCGATGCGGCCGCCATGACTATCAATAATTTCCTGATCTTTGTGGATCGTAATGGCTTGGCCCCGCTGCTCAGCACCTCGGGAGTATCCGGTGATTACCCCATTGGAACGGCCGGTATTATCTTTCAAGAGGGTGTGGTTTGGGGCGCCCGGGTCAGGGATGGCTCCGATCCGGTCATCAGGGTGAATGGCTCCACGTATGAAACCGGCCTGAAAGCCGGAAAGGTTCTATACGATGGCAATGTTACGGGTTCTGAGGACCCGGCAACTCGGCACGTCTGGCGCGTGAGACCTGACTATTTATCGGCCGAACTTAAATCGGATTACGCTTATAGCAATTCGGTTCCACTAGACATGGTCACTGATGCGGATGAAGCCGACATTCGTGCGCAATACGGTTACGACTGGCAGAACTGGCCTGCTCATGAAGGCGCGCCTTTTGAAGATACGGATGGTAGCGGCTCATACAACCCTGCCGTTGATATCCCCGGTGAACCGGGCGCCGCACAGACCGTCTGGTTGGTGGCCAACGATCTACCATATATTGATGAATGGAGTGGGGATACAATCGATGTAGCCATTTATTCTTATGGCTCTCCGGCTATTGGCC
>DAOWIJ010000028.1 GCA_030640955.1 Fidelibacterota bacterium | reverse complement strand
GTCGTTGGCCTGATCTCCAATGGCGTGTACAGCGATGTGGAAACCGGCGGCGTCGGCCTCAGTAATCCAGTGCCGCAGGTCGGCGGTGTCGGTGACCATAAGGCCGCTGGTTTCAGGGGCATCGTCATAGGGGACGTAGAACCAGGCGGTGGTGGAGCCCAGTGAGCCATCCACAAAGGCCTTCAGGCCGCCCCAGCGGTGCCAGTCGTCGCCGGTGCCATGCTGACCGATAAAGTCGTCCAGATCGGACCAGGTATTCAGGGGTACGAAGGAGTAGACCCGCATTTTCATAGCGCCCCGGGCGTGCAGGCGGCGGTGTGTGCGCAGATAGCTCCACGTACCCATTTCGATAACCTGGGTGATTCCCAGGGCTACGGCGTGGTCCATGGCCCGGAGAGCAGCCTGGTCCAGGTCGGTTTCGCCGGCAGGAGGTATTACGGCATACACCAGGGACATGGCCTCGTCTTTCAGGACACCGGTGGGCTGGCCGTCGGCTCCGCGCACAATGGCACCGCCCTTGGGATCGGGTGTATCGGCCGAAATACCCGCCAGTTTCAGCGCTACCGAGTTGGCCAGGGCCATGTGACCGTCCAGCCTGCTGACAAACACCGGGTTGCGGCTGGTAATCGCGTCGATCCATTGCCGCTCGGGTAACTGGCCGTCCCACAGCTCATGGTCCCAGTCGCCGCCGGTGATCCACTTGTCCTCAGGCAGACCGCTGGCGTACTCGGCCAGGGTCGCGCTGAATTGCTCCGGCGTGGCGGCCTCCCGCAGATTGATGCTGGCCAGCTGCATGCCGCCGTCAATAAAGTGGGTATGATTATCGATAAGACCGGGGACCGTGAAGCGCCCTTGCAGGTCAACGACTCTGGTGTCCGGCCTGCGCATGGATAGTACGCTGCTGTCCGGGCCCACAGCGGTAATCCGGTCGCCAGTGATGGCAATGGCCTGAGCCAGTGGGGCGTCCGGTACGCCGGTCCAGATAATAGCGTTATGGTAGATCACATCCGTTGTAGCCGGCGACTTGCCGGTGCAGGCCAGCATAATCAGTGCAGGAATGACAATAGCAGTCAATTTGAGTAGCATTATTGGTTGTCTCATATATTTCTCACTCTCGTGAACAGGTAATACAGATTTTATGCCGTGAATAATTTAAGCCTAATCCGTGAGGCTGCATAAGCTAAGTTGATGCACTAATAAGATCGATTGATAATGACTGTTATGAGAAAGTGCTTTTTTCTTTTGCCAGCAGGTGTCAGCTCTGGTCAATTTCAGGTGCCAGAACCGGCCCAACTAACGAAAGGTGAACAGCGATGCATTTGAGCACTCTGGATTGGTTTATCATTTTCCTGTACATGGCCGTCAGTGCCACCATCGCTGTCATTTACTCCCGGCGGGCAGGTAAAAGTACCAGCGAGTTCTTCCTCAGCGGTCGCAACCTGCCCTGGTGGATCGCCGGAACGGCCATGGTAGCCACCACCTTCGCCGCCGATACGCCGTTGGCAGTGACCGAACTGGTGGCGCAGAACGGTATCGCCGGTAACTGGCTGTGGTGGAATATGCTATTCGGCGGCATGCTCACCACCTTCTTTTTCGCCCGCCTGTGGCGCCGGGCCAATATACTCACCGATGTGGAGTTCACCGAGCTGCGCTACTCGGGCAAACCGGCCGCCTTCCTGCGGGGCTTCCGGGCCCTCTACCTGGGCCTGCTCATGAACCTGATCATCATGGGCTGGGTCAACCTGGCAATGGTGAAGATTTTGACGGTCATGTTCCCGAACCTCACCTTTTTCGGTATTCAGCAGGTATCGTTCCTGGGCTTCGAATTCCAGGCGACCCTGTTGTGGGTGGGTGTGATCATGTTGATTGTAGCGGTCTACTCGTCCATGTCGGGGTTGTGGGGCGTAGCCATCACTGACACCTTCCAGTTTGCGGTGGCCATGGTAGGGACCATCGCCCTGGCGGTCATCGCCGTAAATATTCCCGAAATCGGTGGCCTGGACGGCCTCAAGGCCAAACTGCCCGACTGGATGTTTGAATTCACACCACGGGTTGGAGGGGGAGCCGCCGGCGTGGGCAGTACTCTATCATTAACCGTGACCGCTTTCATCGCCTATATCGGTGTCCAGTGGTGGGCGTCGTGGTATCCGGGGGCGGATCCCGGCGGCGGCGGCTATATCGCCCAACGCATGATGTCGGCCAAAGACGAGAAGCACTCCCTGTTCGCCACCCTGTGGTTTATGGTGGCCCACTATGCCATCCGACCCTGGCCGTGGATCATCGTAGCGCTGGTATCGCTGGTGCTGTATCCCGAACTGGATGCCGCCCACCAGAGCGAAGGCTTTGTCATGGTCATGCGGGACCATCTGCCATCGGGCATGCTGGGCCTGCTGCTGGCGGCGTTCCTGGCGGCCTACATGTCCACCATCGCCACCCAGCTGAACTGGGGCGCCTCCTATATCGTGAACGATTTCTACCGCCGCTTTATCCGTCCTGAAGGCGATGAGAAGTACCATGTGCGCATATCCCGCCTCACTACGCTGATCACCATGATCATTTCCCTGATCGTAACCTCGAAACTGGACCGCATCAGCGGCGCCTGGCAGTTCATTATCGGTCTGAGCGGCGGGATCGGCCTGGTGCTCATCATGCGCTGGTGGTGGTGGCGCATCAACGCCTGGTCGGAAATTGCCGCCATGACGGCCCCGCTGGTGATCTATCCATTCATACACTTCTATCCCGAGACATTAATCGGGATATTCCCGGGCATCGCAGCTTATCTGGAATTCCCCAGTTCGCTATTTATCGTGGTGCCCTGGACCACGGCTGTCTGGCTGGCCGTTACCTTCCTGACCGCGCCCACTGAGCAGGCTACCCTGCACCGTTTCTACCGCCGGGTGCACCCAGGAGGCGTGCTGTGGGAGCCGGTAGCCCGGGAACTGCCCGATGTCGTCGGAGACAGCGGCTATTACCGACTCCTGCTGGACTGGGCCGCGGGGTGCGTAATGGTCATGTGCGCACTGTTCGGTATCGGCCACCTGCTGGTGGGATCGGCAGCCAGCGGTATCCAGTTCCTTTTGATAGCCGCCGGCGCGGCGGGCGTTATATTCTGGCACATGTCGCGCTTCGGATGGGAAAAAATGAGCGCCTGATATGGCCGCACACGCCAGACCGGTCATCGGAATCGCCATCTCACCGCCTGAGGACGGCAGCCCCTATTATAATCTTAATCCGGAGTACTCTGATGCAATCTGGCGGGCGGGAGGCAGCCCCATAGCATTCCCGCTCATTGCAGATAAGGAATACGTGCAACAGGTGTTTACACAGGTACACGGTCTGTTGTTGACGGGCAGCAATTACGACCTGGATCCAGCGTCATACGGCCAGGTATCGCATGATCGATCCAGCGCTCCCAACCGGGACCGCGATAATCTGGATCATCTACTGTTGCAGCGGGCCGTCAGTCCCGCATGCCGGTGCTGGGCATCTGTCACGGCTGCCAGGCAATCAATGTGGCACTGGGGGGTACCCTGATTCAGGATATACCTGATAGCATTGAAAGTAGTGTGCAGCATCGCACCACATCGGATACGGGTGAATATGCCCACGAGGTTGCGGTCGAACTTGGGTCAATATTGAACACATCGGGACCGGAAACTACACACAGTGTTAACTCCGCCCATCACCAGGTGGTGGAAGTCGTGGCTCCCGGCTTGAAAGCGACGGGACATGCGCTGGATGGGATCATCGAGATCATCGAATCGGTTGATTCCCACCGGCACTTTATTCTGGGTCTGCAGTGGCACCCTGAAAGGCTGGCAGCCAACGATGATTTTTCGGCCCGGCCGTTTACTCTCCTGGTGGAAGCGGCGGCCCGCTGGAAGTCAGGACAATTATGAAGCTGTGCGGGACGCACCTGCTGATAGCGCGAGACAATCAACTCCTTAACAAGGGTCGGCTATGCTAAACTACATCTGGTTCGCTATGATTGCTGTTTCCGTGCTGGTAGGTATTGCTACCGGACGCATCGATGCGGTAACCGACGCCGCCTTCAACAGCGCCAAAGTGGCGGTGGAACTGGCCATCGGCCTGATCGGTATTATGGCCCTGTGGCTGGGCATCATGCAGGTTGCCGAAAAAGCCGGGCTGATCAATGCGCTTGCCAGAGGCATCAGGCCGCTGGCCCGCTGGCTGTTCCCTGAAATTCCCGATGGTCACCCCGCCCTGGGATCGATAGTCATGAATATGGCGGCCAATATCCTCGGTCTGGGCAACGCGGCCACACCCATGGGCCTCAAGGCCATGCAGGAGCTCCAGGAACTGAATCCCGAGAAGGACACGGCATCAAACGCCATGGTGACCTTCCTGGCGATCAACACATCGTCGGTGCAGATATTGCTCCCGGCTACCATGGTAGGCCTGATTGGAGCGGCCTCCGGGGCGCTTTTCATTCCTATTATCATTGCGACCTCGGTCTCAACTATCGTGGCCATTACCGCCGCCAAATGGCTGGAGAAGCGCAAGGCCTTTATCCAGACTCCGCCAAGTGGGGAGGAGGCCTGATATGGACGGTTTTATAAACATTATCAACCAGGCCTCCAGCTATATTATACCGCTGATCATTGTGTTGATCCCGGCCTATGCCCTGTTTCGCAAGGTCAAGGTTTACGAGGAATTTGTGGAGGGGGCCAAGGAAGGTTTTACTATCGCCGTAAGGATTATTCCCTATCTGGTGGCAATATTGGTAGCCATCGGCATGTTCCGGGCCTCGGGGGCAATGGACTATATGGTTACGGGGCTTGAGCCTATCCTCAGCATAATCGGCTTCCCACCGGAGAACCTGCCCATGGCACTCATGCGGCCTCTGTCAGGAAGCGGATCGCTGGGCCTGCTGTCAGACCTGGTTAATCAATATGGCGTGGATTCTTTATTTACCCGCATCGGCGCCACCATGTACGGCTCTACCGAAACTACCTTTTACGTTATCGCCGTTTACTTTGGCTCGGTGGGTATCAGGAAGACGCGCCACGCGATAATCGCGGGCCTGCTGGCCGATATGGCCGGTGCCCTCAGCGCGGTCTATATCTGCAAACTGCTGTTCACTTAGTCTGCGCTGGATGTAGTGACGGAAGTACCCAGGACCAGCAGGGCCAGAAAGGCCCTGAAAGCGACCTGGTAATCGTCATGC
>DAOWIJ010000094.1 GCA_030640955.1 Fidelibacterota bacterium | reverse complement strand
CTTCGAAGACCACGTCGCCGATGTGGATGCCGATGCGCAGAGTCAGATCAGGGTCGCTTTTAAGGATGTGCTGGATTTCCAGGGCGCAGTTGACGGCGTCAACTGCACTGGCATAACATGATAGAGTGCCGTCACCCATCTCTTTGAGCCATTCGCCGTTGTATTGCTTAATCAGCGGTTTGAGGAGCTCGCGATTATGCTGAAGTAGTTGGAGGGCTTTCTGTTCGTCTTCACCCATCAGGGCCGTATAGCCCACGATGTCGGTGAACATGATGGCGGCGAGCTTGCGCATGGGAACCTCGCGCTGAAAGCAGTTACGGAATGCTAGACAACTTCATAATATGATAATAAATAGTAAGTATTACAAGGGATTTAAATAAACCAACGGGGAACGCTTAAAAACATACCGGGTGGGAGCTGGGCCGAGCCAATGCCCGATAGTGATTTGTCATCGCGGCACCGCCAGAGGCGGGAGTGGCAATCTGCTGACGGGGTTTGAGCTGGCTCAGGATCGTCAGTAGTACAATAATTTTTCTATGGACCGCGAGGTATATATTCATAATATTCAGACATCATTATCAAATCTGGATGCTGATCTATGAATTATCCAATCTGGGAATTTCCTGTTATGGGTGGCGGAATGCTAATCGGCATGGTCGCCATCTTCCACGTCTTCGTCTCGCATTTTGCCATTGGCGGCGGGCTCTACCTGGTCCTCACCGAAATCAGGGCCAACCGCAGTGGTGATGAAGTACTCCGTGACTACCTGAGGAATCACGCCCGCTTTTTTATCCTGGTGACACTGGTGCTCGGGGCCATCAGCGGTGTAGGTATCTGGTTCACTATCGGGTTGGTCAATCCGGAGGCCACCGGTCTGCTGATGCGCACCTTCGTCTGGGCCTGGGGCACCGAGTGGGTTTTTTTCCTGGTGGAAATTCTGGCCGCTTTCGTTTACTACTATTCCTGGGAAACCATGGATCGCAAGCAGCATGTGATGGTGGGTTGGGTGTACTTCGTAGCCGCCTGGATGAGTCTGTTTGTAATTAACGGGATTCTCACGTTCATGCTGACCCCGGGCCAATGGCTGGAAACGGGCAGTTTCTGGCATGCGCTTTTTAATCCCACTTTCCTGCCATCGCTGATAATCAGATCGGGGGTAGCCTTCTCCCTGGCCGGCTTATATGCTATCCTGACGGCCAGCTTCATCAAGAATGAGGCTGACCGGAGCCGTCTGGTACGCTATTCCGCTACCTGGCTCATGCCTGCCGTACTGCTGATTCCCCTGGGTGGACTGTGGTATGTCAACGCCCTGCCCGAGCTGGCCCGGCATATCTTTATGGGTGGGTCCCCGGCTGTAACCCTGTTTGCTGCCGCCGGTGTGATCATCTCCATATTCCTGTTCGCGTTTATTTACGCCATTCCCTATCGCTCGCCGGCCGGCTTCACGCCCCAGCTGGCCGTGCTTTTTATGCTCCTTGGTTTTGGTGTAACCGCCGTTACTGAATGGACCCGGGAAGCGGTGCGCAAGCCATATATTATTTACGATCATATGTATTCCAACAACTTCACTAAAAACGATGTTGACCGCTATGCCGCAAGCGGTGTTCTGGTGGCTGCGAAGTGGTCAAATGAACGGGAAGCCGCGGAACCCGGATATAAAATCTTTCAAATCGAATGCGCCAGCTGTCATACGCCGCGAGGTTTCAACGGACTGGCGCAATTGACGTACGGCTGGAGTGAACAGTATCTTGATGACCAGCTCGGTCATTTAAACGAACTTAAAAGCTTCATGCCGCCATTTATCGGAACCGTTGAGGAGCGTCAGCTCCTGGCCCGCTGGTTGGTCCAATTGCAGGAGGGAGGCCTGACTCATGAATGATCTGCCAATTCCCGATCCATCGAACATCCTCCTGCCCGGCCCCGTCTGGCTATTCCAAGCCCTGTTACTGGCCACCTTCATCATCCATCTGCTGGGTATGAACCTGGTTTTGGGCGGCAGTGTAATCAGTGCGGTACACCTGTTCAGGGGACGCACACGTGCCCATGAGCGTGACCTGGCGTTGGCCCTGATCAAAATACTGCCAGTGGCAATGGCCATGACCATCACCTTTGGTGTGCCCCCCCTGCTATTCATCCAGACTCTGATGGGACCACTGTTCTATACCAGTTCCATCCTGACTGCCTGGCCCTGGCTGATGATACTGGCGCTGCTGGTACTGGCCTACTACGGCTTTTATTTCCTGTCGATGAAGGGTAAGGATTGGCAACAATGGGCGCCCTGGATTGCCTTCGCCAGCGCCGTTATGCTGTTTCTGGTAGGGGCCATTTTCACCAGTAACCTAACACTCATGCAAGCACCCGGACGCTTCAATGAGGCCTACAACAGCCCCGTTCTAGGTCTGTACCTCAATTTCCCGGACCCCACATTAATGCCCCGCCTGCTGCATTTCACTTTGGCGGCCCTGGCTGTAACGGGCGCCTTTGTGGCCTTACGCCATCGGGGCGAGGTTGAAAAACGCAATGCAGGTCTTGCCTGGCTCGTGGGAGCAACACTGGTTCAGGCCGCTATCGGCATGTGGTTCCTGACATCCCTTCCGGAACAGGTCTTCGATGCCCTGCTGGGTAAGACTATTTTCGGCCTGCCGGTATTCTGGACGAGCATCGCCAGCGCCGTGTTGATGTTATTGGCCTTTGCAGGTGCCGTTATCAATCGGTACGCCAGAGTTCTGCTGCCTGTCGGCGGCTTTCTTCTGCTGGCTACGGTCGGCCTTATGGCTGGAATACGTACTATCGTTCGTTCGGCCTACTTGCTGCCGGTCTATGTGCAGGATGATCGTGTGGTCAGCCAGTGGGGTCCTTTTGCCATGTTTGCGATCACCTCCGTGATCGGTGTGATTGCTATCGGCTGGCTGATCAAGGTCTACCGGCGATCACTGCCCGGCGCCTGAGGCCTTTCACCCATACATAATCGGTAAGCAGTGGCCCCCTGTCATTGCGGGGTCCGGTGATAAATGTGATAGCCAGTTCACTCATCCGGCATAACCGAACGCTTCTCAAAAAGAATACCGATTAGCTCACAGCCTTGTGTACCTGCAAATACCACCCCTGTAATCCAGGGCCCAGCCATGAGTGTCATCAATAAAAAACAGATCCTGGAAGCCAAGCCAGAAGTCTTCATTTTCAGAATCATAGTCACAGATCCAGGTGTTCCCGCCATCGGTGGTTGCGTAGATTTGGCTTTGAGTTGTCAACCATCCCCGCCGATCATCAGCAAAATGAATGGCACTGATATGCTTTTCGGGCAGTGTATCCAGGCAAGCCCAGGATTCGCCTCCATCCTTTGTATAAAACACGTTTGCGTAATCAACATATAGACTGCTAGCTAATTTATCATTTACAATCCAGCCTTTTTGCTCGCTGACGAAAAACATATCCGTAGGCCATCTTATTTGAGGCCGTTTTATAGCGGTCCACAGCTGTCCACCGTTTTGGGTTTTCCATATCGATGTATCAATAGCTGGAAAAACATACCCTGTTGCGTGATCGACCATCGCTAACCGGCCTGCCCCGCCCATGTCCCAGGATAGTTGCGGTTCCCAGGTCTCGCCACCGTCAACAGTGTTCAGGATCTCCCCGCCATTATGGATCAACCAGCCAAGCAGATTATCGCTAAAATGGATTGTGAAGATACCATTGCTGCTGTCAATGGGAATGGGCTGCCGCTGCCACAACTTGCCGCCATCGACTGTGTGCAGTAGGGTAGCATCCCGGCCTCCGGCCCAGCCGGTCATGCTATCAACAAAGTAAACAGTCCGTAGGGCGCTGTTGCTGCCGCTGGATTGTTTTTGCCAGGATGATCCGCCGTTTTTAGTAGCTATTATGGTTCCACTATCACCCACTGCCCAGCCATGCTCATGATCAGCAAAATGAATGGCGCTGAAATGAGTGTCTTCCTCTGGCTCGCGGACAAGTTGCCAACCAAACTCGTGGGAAGCGGTAGGATTGCTGCAAGTTGCCAATAGAATGGGGGAAAATAACAACAATCGTTTTAGTGAGCGCATACAATAAATATAGCGTTGAAGCCTATGCAAAGCAACAAACTTCCGGCACCTGCCGGGGGTGCGCTGTCTTGGGATGCAGCTGGGCCGGTTGCCCCGCCGAAGGCTCTTTTTGCCATTAAAGAATATAATAGATGGTACGATATTAGAACTAATGCTTGATAGATTATCGTACAAGTGTTAATTTTCGGTGTCGTAAGGGGGACAACACGTGGCTCAACAGCTCAACAGTGAATTGCTAGGACAGCGTCTGCGTCATCTGAGGGAATCAAGAGAACTAAGCCAAGCGGATATCGCAATAATTTTAAATATTTCACGCCCATCTATTTCCCTAATCGAGAAAGGGGAGAGAAAAATTTCAGGCATTGAACTTGCCAAACTAGCGGAATATTTTGGGGTATCACTGGACTCGATAGTGGATCCAAAGAAGGGTATTGGAGTAATGCTTGAACAGTCAAAGCGCTCTGTCTCAAATGAGGGGTTGAGGATTAGTGTCCCCCAAGATAGAGCAGATAAGTTTGAGTCAGTCTTATTGTATATTTTGAATAAGGTTGGCTCTAGACCCAATATAGGTGAAACAGTGATTTATAAATTGCTGTATTTCATAGATTTTAATTACTACGAGAAGTATGAGACGCAGCTAGTCGGTGCTACATATATCAAGAACCATCATGGACCAACACCCATTGAATTCAAAAAAATTATTGATTCGATGATTAAAAACGAAACTGTTGAGCAAGTCACCAGCCAGTATTTTCAGTATCCACAAAGGAAATACCTCCCGCTAAAAGAGCCGGATCTGTCTATTTTATCCGCACAAGAAATCGAAATGATTGATAGGGTCCTCTCACAATTAGCCTCAATGAATGCTTCGGAATTAAGCAGTCATTCCCACGAAGATATTCCTTGGAAAGTAGCGGATAACGGGAAACTTCTTCAATACGAGAGCGTCTTTTATCGGACAGACCAATATTCGGTTAGGGAGTATCCTGCAGATTGAGGCCTTCAAGGAAATCCACTTACACCCGAGTTTCAATAGAGAGATAAAAAAACTCACGAAGCGCTTCTCCACTCTTCCAGAAGATTTGGAAACCTTAATCAATGTTCAATTAAAAGCATACCATAAATTGAACATTGACAACAAAGGGGTCATCCCACTCCATGTCTCCAAATCAGGTCAAGCAACGATTTATAAGGTTAAAAAGTTTGCATCCCGATCCATACGGGGAAAGGGTGTTCACACTGGGCTTAGATTAATTTATGTGTATAAACCAGAAAGCGACGTAGTGGATTTAACCGAGATATACTTCAAGGGTGATAAGACAAACGAGGACAAGGAGCGAGTCAAAACTATAATTGAGGCGCTTTCTCAAGAGTCCCAATAGAGCTGGGACTTATTATTCTTCACTCCCGTACTTCCGCCTTCCAACGAAGTATTCTCCCGCTCAATCAACATCTTAATCAGTTCCTCGGTTAAGATATTTAATCTCAGTTCGCCGTGCGGAGTCTACGCCGAGCGAAGCGAATGTGTTCACGATGACAAGAGACAGGGGAAGGGGAGTTCCGGGTTTCAGGTTCCAAGTCCCAAGCCCCAAGCCTCAAGACTCAAGCAACAAGGGTGCAGCTGGGCCGGTTGGACTCGAACCAACAATCGTCCGGTTAACAGCCGGGTGCATTGCCATTATGCTACGGCCCATCTATATGGCTGGACGAATTTTAAGACGGTATCGGACCGCTATTCAAGGCGCCAGAAAGGTTTTCCTGGCAGGTTTTACATATTTCAGTCAGTAGGGAAAAACCAGGACAGCACGTCATCGATGTGACCGCGCCAGTTACTCCAGTTATGGCCCTCAAAAAATGACCGTTCCCATACTTCGTGGGATGCGCCGAAATAGGCCCCATACCGGCGCATGTGCTGTGAATTCCCCAGCGCCTCGTAAGTGCCCCAGTCGAAATACAATTGTAAGGGCATACCGGGGTCGGGGTACCAATCAGGCGGGCGGCCGGCAGTGGACATGCACATGGCCTTGCCGAAAATGTCAGGCAGGTTGGTTGCGATTTCCAGGGATGCCTGCGCCGACCAGCTGACACCACCCACAGCATTCATTTCCCTATCAGTGGCAACGTTGAAGGAGTCGATAATTACCGGTCGCACCTCTTCCAGCAGGAAGCGGCGGAACTCGTCATTATTGGCATAATATTCCCGTTCGCGCTCCACGTTAGGGATAAACACGGCCACCAGAGGTCGGCATTTACCCTGACCGATGGTGTTATCCAGTATGTTGCCCGGTTGGGCAAAATTCAGAAAATCCTGGCCGTCCAGAAACCAGAACACGGGATACGCTGCATCGTCCTCCGAATAGCCCAGGGGCAAATAGACAGATATCGTACGTCGGTTATTATAGATGCGGCTATCAAGGGAGAATTGGGTAAGGCGGCCCCGGTGCGCGCTATCAGCAGGGGCAATTTCAGGGGGAGCGGCATAGCCCGGCATGCGTAATTCGGAGTTGAAGCCGAAACCGCCAGTACTATGGGCAGGATTTCGGGGGTCCAATATCCATTCTTCATTCTCGATTATGTACTTATACTCCAGCCGGGCGGATAATTCATACGTGGTTTCGTAATAGTACAGCGTGGTCTGCCCGAGCCGATTAAGTCGGGGGGCCAGGCCTTCGTCAGTACCCCAGCCGTATGCGCTACCGGACAGAATAGGTGGAACGCGTGACGAATCCTGGAATAGATAGAATGCTGCATAAGCGTCCAGGGTATCACTGCCGGCATCATCGGTAAACGGTGCTGGAGGATCGGTAGCGAGGAAATCGTCGACCAGCAATTGCTGCGCGGCCGGATCACTGGTTCCTTGGACCGCTTTCACCAGTTCCCGGAATGGATTCCGATAGTCCTCGATGCAGATTGGGCGTTCAAGTCTGATAACTTGAGCATTGACGATTGTGTCGCCATTGGCAAAGACGGACCAGCGTCCCATCAGTCTGCGCAGGTGGTGTTGTTCCAATAGTGTGTATAACGGGGTCACCGCCAGGGGCAAGCTGTTAGTGGCAACCACCGTATCGAAGACGATCTCATCCAGTAACTCGGACGTGAGGGAGAAGGTATAGCTGGCGGCGCCGGGCTTCTCTGGCCAGACCAATTTACTGTCGCCGGCACCACACGGCTGGCTTTTTACCAGGCCAGTAATAATAAGGCGGGAACTGCCCGGCCAGCAGCCCATTAATAACGTAAATATCAGTACACCGGTGATTGTTCTCGTCATGCTATCGCAATACCGCTCCGGAGAACGGTTCCAGGATCACCAGGTTTTCATCAGGCAGATAAATGATCCCATCAGTGCTGAGAAGTAACTCCCCAATCAAATTCGCAACTGTCGGCAGTTCAACGTTAACCTTCTGCTCGCCAAAGTTAACAAGCACCAATACGCTCTCGTTGCCGTGATGACGGCTGTAGGCCAGCACATTGGGGGCCACATCGTGTGGCCGATACTCGCCATTAATGAGAGCGGGGTATTGCTTTCTCAGCGCGAACAGCTCCCGCAAGAGCGACCGGTATCCTTCTGATCCTGTGTCCCATTGGATGGGGTCACGGTCAAAAAGCTCCAAACGATGGTCCAATCCCAGCTCGGAGCCGTTATACAGCATGGGCAGTCCGGGGAGCAGGAAAATACCCACCGACGCCGCCACCAGTCTTTGCTCGGAAGCAATAACCTCAGCTGCCCGTCGTTGATCATGGTTCTCCAGAAATCGCATGCGTAGAGAGCCTTGGGGATAACTTCCCTGTTCCGCCTTCATGGTCTGATGGATGGCCGAAACATCACTGAATCCATTTGCCAACGAGATAAACTTATTGAACGTGTTAAAGGCGTACGTCGCGTCAAAACCGGATACGTGCAAATAAGGACGACTGCCCTCGGCCAGCAGGAATATATCGGGATCAGCCGCTTTCAGAGAGGTCCGCGTCTCAGCCCAGAAATCAGCGGGCATCAGTTCCGCCACGTCGATGCGGAAGCCATCCACATCATATTCCCGGACCCACCAATTCAGCATGTCCCGGATGTATTTTTGCAGGCCCGGCTGTTCGTAATTGAAATCGGCCACATCGGTCCAATCTGAATTTGGCGCAACTATTTGCCCACTGGCATCACGGCTAAACCATTCGGGATGCTCCTGCAGTAGCGTGTTGTCCCAGGCGGAATGATTGGGCACCATATCCAGAATAATGCGCATGTCGCGATGGTGAACTTCCATAACCAGGCGCTCGAAATCATCCAGCGTACCGAAATCGGGGTTTACAGCATAGTAATCTCTGATCGAGTAGGGACTACCCAGACGACCCTTGCGCAGCTCTTTGCCAATGGGATGAATGGGCATCAGCCACAAGATGGTCACTCCCAGGTCCTTCAGCCCATCCAGTCCGTCGATCAGGCCTTGAAAGTCACCGGAGGAGGAAAAGTCTCGAACGAAAACTTCGTACAGTATGCCTTCCCTCGCCCACGCCGGGCCTTCATGAGCTGTCATCTTACTGAATTTGGAAGCCATGTCTTCCTCCGTAGCGTACGGCCGCAACCAGACAGCGTCAATTATCCCGCCGGGACCGTCTGAATCCTCTAACCTGATTGTCAGTCTGTTGGGATGATGCGAACTTAGCCGATCCGTAATATCAAACCAGAACTGCTGCCCCCAACCCTGATGCCGGCCCACCAGGTTGCCATTGATAAATACCTGGACATTATCATCGACCGCTTCGAATAACAGGGCCAGGTTTGATTTGAATTCGGGCCGAGTTATATCCCGGCTGTACCAGACAATACCGTCATAGCTATTCAAGGCTGTTGCATCGGGAACTATCGTGGATGCCCAATCCCCGGTCTCGACCCTCTCCCACCCCTCTTCCAGTCCAATATCGGTGCTATCATAACGCACGCGCCATTCACCGGAGAGGTCGATGGCCCTGTCGGCATGCTTGCCCGTGATGCATCCGGAGAGTATGGCGGAAGCTATTATTGCAGGCAGTATTTTTAATGATAAGAAGCGGAGGGAAGAGCTGATCGTAAAAACTTGATAGATATTATCAGCGTGCGTAGTACTTGTCACTATACTCCTTGACCATCCGGTGGCTGGTGAAACCCGCGGCGGTCCTGATACTGGCCTTCATCATTTGTCCCCATTTGGATGAATTATTGCAGTACGTGGGGATGACATCATTTTCCAGGAGGGTGTACAGGTTATCGGCATCCTGTTCATAGTGGCCTTCAAGCGAATCGATGGTCCAGCCGTTGGTACCATGTTGGCCTCCTTCGGCCCACCAGCCATCGGAAACGGAGAGGTTAAGGGCGCCATTCAGGGCGGCTTTCATACCGCTGGTGCCAGACGCTTCTTTAGGCCGTTCAGGGTTGTTCAGCCATATATCCGCGCCCGAAGTAAGCAGATTCCCGAGGCGCATGTTGTAGCCTTCAAGGTAGGCAACGGCAACCTTTCCGCGCAGCTTATCAGCCGCTGATACAATGCTTTTTATGATTGCTTTCCCGGCGTCATCCAAAGGATGGGCTTTGCCCGCGAAAAGGACCTGCACTCGACCGGCACAGATACTGCTGAGACGGTCCAGATCGGATAACAATAAACCGGCCCTTTTGTAGCTGGCCGCCCGCCGGGCAAAACAGATGGTCAGTTTGTCAACTTCAAACTCTTCACCGTATTTAGCATTGATGGTTGCCAACATTTGGGATTTATTGTGGTTGTGGGCCGCCATCAGGTCTGCTATCGGTATGGCATCGGCTTCAAGCAGCTGGTCAGGATCGGTGCGCCATCCCGATAGGAATTCATCGAAGAGAGCCTGGGTCGCCTCGCTGGTCCAGGTCAGGTGGTGGACGCCGTTGGTAATATATCCAATTTTATGCTCAGGGAACATGGCGCTGGAAACCTGGCTGTGAAGACGGGAAACGCCGTTGGCGGCACGGGAGGATTTCAGCGCCAGTCTGGTCATGTTCAACCGGCCATCCTCAAAGGCGGAACCGTTGCTCAGTAAAGAACCCAAAATTCTTTGAACTTCCTGTTCTTCGAATACATCATGGCCGGCCGCAATCGGGGTATGGGTGGTGAAGATACATCTTTTTTTCACTTCGTCCAGATCATGGTATTTACGTAACAGCTCGAGTGTGAGGAAGGCCGTGTGACCTTCGTTCATGTGATATGTCTTGATGCCGGCAGCGCCCAATTTTTCCAGCATCCGCATTCCGCCGAAGCCCAAAACAGCTTCCTGCATTATCCGGCAGGGCTTGCCACCGGCATATAATCGCCGAGTAATCTTACGAGCCGTTGGCGAGTTTTCGGGGAGATCGGTATCGAGATAAATAACCGGTACTTTGCCCCCTGATACGCCCTCGACAATCACCAGCCACGCGGCTACGTGGACAACTTCTTCCTCAAGTGGCAATTTTACCCGGACTGGCAACTGAGTGAGCTCCTGCTCATATTCAAAGACCGGATAATTTTCAACCTGAGTACCATCTGCCAACAGGTTCTGAACAAAATAGCCCTGCTTGTACAGTAATGTTACGGCACAGAAAGGTAATTCCTGGTCTGCGGCAGCCTTAACATGGTCGCCGGCCAGTACGCCCAAGCCACCGGAGAACGTCGGAATATCATCACTCAGTCCGATTTCGGCGCTGAAATAGGCTGTCTTACAGGTGGGAAAATCAAAGTGTGTTTTTAAACTCAATTCAACTACTCATTTAGTGGTGCATGATCGGATTTATTATCTGCAAAGAGCCGGTCAATCACTCGACTCATATTTGCTGACCTCCAGAGAAATGACAGTCTGAAAAGTGGTGTTGGGCGCCAGCTTCAGCGGGAAAACCGGATGAACCACACTGCTCTGATACACCTTCTCAAAACCCTCTTCAGACAACGATACGGTGAAAATCGGATAGCACAGTGCTGGAGTTGCCTCAGGAAAAATGAGATCGGCCCGTACCCGCTCCCATTCCGACACAAGGGTTATAGTTTGTGCCCCTTTGATGTCCCGGATTGAATCCAGGTAGGCAGCCCGCGGCTTCCTGCCGTCAATCAGGTAGTATCTGTCTTTGGTATGCCCGCCCAGCAACGAAAAATTGAATTCCGGCGCATAGACGACTTCCAGGATTCCCTTGCCCCGATTAGTTACGCTGATTTCCATGTCCAGGCGATTATTCTCCGCGGAGACCAACTTCTTAATGGATACGGCAGTACCAGCAACTGTCCCTTCCCCGGCTACTTCCAGTTTGTCTGATACTTGCGTGATACTGAAAAGTTGATCGGCCAGGTTGCCCAGGTCCCGGGCCTGGCCCACGTGCAGGGCCTTGGCGGCCGGTATACCGCTATAGAAATGATCGACCAGCGAATGATGTGCATGCTGGTCACCGCCTACGAAACGATCCAGGTCAGGCTCTTTGGCCACCACGGCTTCATGTATGGAACCGGAACTGTAATCACCCACCACTGCATCGGCCAGTTTATCGTGGTAGCTTTCCTCATATCGGGCGATTGAATTGACGATGTTGAAGCAGGCGGATTTTATATCCAGCTCACGAATCGCGCCGCCGATGGGTGTCATAAAGGCCTTAATGGCCCCGGTGTTAATTTCCACATCTTCAAGACCATCAAGGTTCACATCGGCGAATCCGATCTCGGTCCCGTTCACCTGTCCGCTCAACAGGTTTTCCGCTTCCAACAGGTTTTCCCAGACTGCGTTGCGCAGGTGGGGCAGGTACAGTCCACCAAAGATGCCGTGCCAGTAGGCGCAATTGCACTGGCTGCGCCAGATGGCAGTCTGGGCTTGTTCCAGTCCTTCTGTGGCGCCGTTGCCGACGGCTGCCTGGTATTTTAATGATGCCTGGTAGACCCGCTTCTGCATCCAATTCGATTCCGCGTATTTGGCCAGGAAATTGCGCCAGTTTCCGCCACGGATGAACGGACGAACTGAGTCAAGGTGGTCTCCGTTTTCCAGCTCCTTAATGAAATCCCTGAGGCGGCTTCCCGCCTGGGCCGGCAGCGACCATTGACTCATCTCGAAATAGGACATACTGGGCAGGTAAATCCGGCCTTTGGGCCGGGAGTTGTGGAAGGCTTCCTTGAAAGTAAGGGTTTGCAGCCAGTCACTGTTTTCTTCCAGGGCCGAGAAGAAACGATTGAGCCACTTACTTTTCCCATAGCAATGCCGGTTTGTCCCCGGCCACAAGCCGAATTTCTCGCCGTCATCCGCCATGACCACCAGGGCCTCGGGTGAGATTTGGCCCCTTTCCTTAATGTGATTGATAGTCACCTCAGGCTCTTTGAAAGGCATGGCATAGCGGAGCGTTTGCGATATTGGGAAGAGGCCCAGCGGAGCGTTCTGTTCTTCGGTCAGGAAATAACCATCCAGATCACCGGCAGGGACTCCCGCCCCGAGGAAGTGATAATCATCTACGGCAATATAGCTGATTCCCGCCTCACTGATCGGTTTTGCCAGGTGCGGCTCCCAGACTCTCTCAGTCAGCCAGAGTCCCGCGGGTTTTTGGCCGAAGCGCTGCTCAATGTAAGCATTCAGCTTTTGGATCTGACCCAGTTTATCATGATCGGGGATCGCCGCCAGAATGGGCTCGTAAAAACCTCCGGACAGGATTTCCAGTTGATCCCTTTCCGCCAGGACCGCGATCCTGTCCAGATATGATTTTTCATTCTCTTCCAGCCATTCAATCAGGGGACCACTAACGTGGATCGAGAGCTTGATAGCAGGATGTAACTCCAGGGCATCAAGAAAAGGCTTATAGCTGAGATCAAAGGCTTTCCTGAAAACAAAATCAAGATTACCCACCGGCTGGTGGTTATGTACTCCAAAAATAAAGTTGGTTTGTGTCATAGCGGTAGAAGACTGATTGGCTTATCCAGCGATGTAATATGACCCAGAGATAGTAATACCGAAGAACTGCTAAGAGCCGGTTTATGCTGGCATTGATCGGCTAGTAACTCCAAATTGAGTTAATATATTACTCAACTTCAGGGTCACCTGCAATACTGTACTTGGCAAAATGGATATGGGGGTGAGATTCCTCGATCAGGGCATCGAGGTCAAGTTGCAGGCTGTTCATCATGGGCGCGACGATCTGATTCACGTCACGGTTCAGGCGCACACCCGCCAATGTTATATCCAGGATGATATGATTAGTGGCGATGCTCATAATCGAAGAGTGATCGGTCCACACGACCTGGTTTTCCGGTGTTTGCCGGGCCCCCCCCATAATCGCAGAACGATGGTCGGTAACCAGGATGATCGTCGGTTGCCAGGCCTGTCGTAAGGCGCCTTCATCCAGGTCATAGGTTACCAGATGAGCATTGATCTCGGGGATTTTAGTGAATGAGAAAATGGTGGCTTCGACTCCCCGCTTGATGGCCGCTGTTATTTCGGATTTGAGGGTGTTGAATTCTGTTTCCCACAAGGATATATAGAACTTTGTTTCCGCTTTGTTGAGCAACTCCCTGGCTTTTAAAATCATATTGTCATAGCCCCTCAGGTACCAGACATCCTGATTCTGGCCGGCCGGTGTCAGGGCGCTCAGGCCAGCCCGCAGTTCACCTAAATCCTGTTCGAGTTTATGAGCATAATGATCCACCAGCGCTTCCGGAGTGATGGGAATGAATCGGCGGGGCCGTTCGCCAACGCTGTTAACCAGGTTCAAGTGTTCCAGCTTATGCAGGACAGCATAGATCGCCGACCGGGGTACGCTCGCCATGCGGCTGATTTCGTATCCGGTGGCCGGATTCTGCTTAAGCAGTGACAGATAGATACGGGCCTCATTTCCGGTCAGGCCGAGTGTCTTAAGTATGCTGATTATATTATCCATCTACTTGGTTATCCCTGTACTTAGAAATTATGACTTCGATCTGCGCCGCTCTCATCTGTCAGGCGTATTTGATCGTAAAATTCACGCGCTTTGGGGAAGTCGCTATCCGAAGTTAGCACAGACTCAAGCTGCTCAAGGGCCTTGGTTACCTCACCAGCCTGATAATAAGCTCCGCTCAGGTTGTACCTGGTTTGCAGATCAGTTGAATCCAGCTGTTTAGCCAGTTCCAGGTAAGGCAATCCGGTTTCTGATCTCCCCGCACTGAGATGAATAGTGCCAATCCATTTGCTGGTAAAGGCATCAATCTGTATCGCATGCGCCTGCCTCAATACCGGTAACGCCTGCTCCAGTTGACCAGCTTTAATCAGCGCCCATGATAGCTGCTGATAGCTGTTCCGTTCATGCGGGAAGGCAATCAGAATAGCCCTGTATTCAGCCAGTTGGGCATCAACGGAGCCGTTCCGGCCGAACCATTCCGCCATTGCCGTGTGGGCTTCCCAATAGTTTAGTTTGTCTGCCAGAGTCGCCACAGCAATGGAATCCATAAACGTTGAACGTGGCAGCTCATCCAGCCGGATAGCTTGGCCATCATTGCTGAAAGGCCAATCCGAGAGCAGGGTCTGCATTTGGAAACCGGCAATCTTGAAATCGAGGGAAGTCACACCATCGCGATCAAGAAAATACTTAATGCCCGGCAGTGGCGCAGCCTGAAGACCTGTGGCCAACACCTGCAATTTAATGATAGCTTCAGCGAATATCTGCGAGATATGGTGTGCTCCCGATAGGGTCGGATGAAGGTGCTCCAACATCAAATCAGACCCAATTACGTTATGTTCCGCAACGTGGTTCATCAGGGATTCCACATCAGCCAGATATACTCCATCACGCCTGGCCATATCCCGAATCCGATAATTAATATCCGAACTGGCGCGAAATCGCAGACAGTCCAAATCCCTCGCCCAAGAAAAGGCCATTTGGGAGTCCTTTACTTCACCCGTTGCCAGCCAGACTTTACCTGACATGAACCAACTGGCCGCATAAAGCGAATCCAGGGCCAAAGCTGCCTGCGCCTGTTCCCGCGCCCCGATGAGGTCGCCACTGGCCAGCCAGCCATACCCGATTGCCAGGAGCGAGTCTATTATGACACTTGTTCCAGGTTGAGCCGAGCACGAGATGAAAGGCGATAGATCCCTAAGGTTTGACGCCAGTGTTCCCAGCACGACCGGCACGTCATATTTCCGGGCCAGGTTCAGTATATCAGTAATGTTGCGCGTGAAATTCTCCACTGTTCGGTTATAACTGGTGCTGCCAAGGGGAATCGCGGTATTTGCTACCATGCGGGCCATCCTGGTTTCCCCTCTGCTGGCAAACTTAGCCTGAGGCCGTATTGTCAACACATCCTTCAATAGGATGAACAGTCGGTATTTCGCAAAAAACTGGTACGCCCTGATTATCGCTATCGAACCGCTAGCGCTCCGCGTAGATGATGATCCCAGAGCGCCATAGAACTCATTATGGCCAGTGTATATAACCAGCAGGTCCGGTTCGTAATGGATAATATCACGGGTAAAATCCAATACGGTAAACGAGTTGATAGCCGTCATACCCAGGTTAAACATTTCGATACGGTAACCGGGATAGACCTCCGCCAACCGGAGTTTGAGTAGTGCGGGAAAACTGCCGTTGTAAAAGTAGGGGTAGCCAGCAGTTGTAGACCCGCCCAGTGCAATTATTCTAATCGTTGAGTCGTCTTTTATTTTGCTCAAGGCGTCGCTGGTTCCGAAGCTTGGTAGATCGTTGGCCGGGAAATAACGCCGGGCCACCTCGGGATTGGCAAGCAACAGGTCGGGATTGGTGGGATGAGCTTCCAGAAGATCCAGATTAGGACCGATGTCCATCACTCTCAGGAATGATTCCGTGATCACCAGGAAAGCCAATGGAATGACCAATAGCAGGACAGACCAGAACAGGACCAGTTTGATTTTTTCAATGGTCACAGCCATTATCTTTTGGAATGCCATCACTCAGTGACCTGTGCGGCTTTCAGCCGATCATAAAATTGCCGGGCGTCGGGAAAATTAGGCTGCCTACTCAGCAACAGTTCCAGTTCGCGTAGGGCTTCCGCATTATGCCCGGCACGAAAATAGGCGCCAGCCAGATTATAGCGAGCCTGGGTATCCAGGGGATTCAGAGAGACGGCGCTAACCAGATGCGGTAAGGCCTGGTCTGCCTGACCCTGTTCAAGGAGTATGGTTCCGGCCCACTTCCGGCTGAAAGCATCATTGCTGAGTTCAGACGCGCGCAATAGGTAAGGCAGGGCATCCTTAAAGCGCCGTTGGTTCACGAGCAATTGGCCCAACTTGACGAACGGCGAAGCACTCCAGGGAAATGTTTCTGTTAAGACCGTGTACTCCTGTACGGCAGCATCGATGGCGCCCCGATTTTCCTGGTAAGTGGCCAACTCCACGTGAGCCCTTTCATAGTTTAACTCACCCGAAATCAATTTCAGGGCGATCTCTTCGGTCTTGTTATGGACCGGCAGGTCACCTGCTCGAAGTGTCCGGCCTCTGGCTTTGAAGGGCCAACCAGCGGTAAGCAGCCGTATCCTGAAATTAGCCGCTACCGAATCCAAGCCGGTCACCGCAACGTGATCTCTATAGTCGACCTCCGCGCCTGATATTTCCGGTACGACATACGGAACCAGCAGGCGTTCATCAATAATAGTTTGAGCAAAGGCCCGGGCGATCTCCTGATAGCCCTCCAGATTGGGATGCAGATGCTCCAGAAAATACTCTTCCCCGATGGTATGGAATTGACTGCGGCAAACAAGGGCCGAATCGAGATTCACCACTGTGGCCTCAGTGCTGCGGCCGAGTTCCTCAATCAACCGGATAAAATCACTGCTGGCCCTGAATCTGAGGCCGTCCAGGTCCCGGGCACAAGTGTAAGCCTGCAAGGCCTGAGTATGACGGCCAAGGGCTTCAAGCGCCTGCCCATAATCATACCAGATTTGCGCGTATGTTGAATCAACACGCAAGACTGATTCGTACGTTTCCATGGCGTCTGCATAATTGCCCGCGGCAGATTGCACGCTGGCGATGATGAGGAGATCGTCAATCCCGGCTGCCGTGCTGTCCCTGAGGGAAACAAAGGGTGGCTGATCACTCAGGTTTGAGACGGGTGTACCGATAACAATCGGAATATCATATTTAGCGGCCAGCTGAATCAGGCGGCTTAGATTACGGTTGAAGTGATCCAGTGTTTTTGAATACAGATCACTGTTCAGCGGGATGGCCTCGTCACCGACCATACGGGCCATGAGCGTGCGGTGTTCCACATCGGCGGGGCTGCCTTGACTGCTTACTGCCCGGTGCAGCAATCCCCGGAACAGTTGGAAGAGCTTAAAATGGCTCAGGTTCAGATAAGACCAAGTGAGGAAGTACGAACCGCCGATTCTCTGTGTGGATGCCGAACCGAGCGTGCCGTAGAATTCATTATGCCCCATGTACACCACAAATAGATCAGGGCCCTGATGGATGGCTTCCCGCGCCAGGTCCAGTACGGTATAGGAGGTAACGGCAGTCATGCCAAGATTGATTACCTCAACATCGAATGTTGGATATGCGCGGGTGAGCCCGGTCTCCAGCAGGGCTGGAAAAGAGCCGGAAAACATATATGGATACCCGGCTGTCGATGATCCGCCAAGTGCAAAAATCCGCAAGGTTCCGGGTGGTTTGATCTTTCGAAACATATCTTGCGTACCGAAAGAACCGAAATCACCACCGCTGAAAAAGCGTTTGCCGGCCTTTTGGTTTACCACCATTAAATCGGGATTGTGCCTGGCCGGTACAAAAAGCCGCAAATCTTCCCCTATATTGAGCGCCCGCAAGGTGTATTCGGTCAGGCCGATAACCAGTAGCGGAATGACCAATAAGAGCAGATTCGCGGCCCAGTTTCTCAGGGTCTTGTGCATGGCAACATAGTTAATAATGACAGTAGTTTAAAGTGTTACTCAGGCTACAATAGAAACGGGCTTCTGCGCAGTGGCACAGAAGCCCGTAACGTTTAGGAGACTGTACCCAGGATTACCTTAACAGGGTCATCTTTCGAGTGATGGCCTTGTCTGCTGATTTAACCTGGTAGAAGTAGATACCGCTGGCCACGGCGGCGCCTCTCTGATTATGTCCATTCCAACGGAAGGAATATGCTCCAGCCGCCGGGAAGTTCTCGGTCAGGGTGGCAACCTGCTGCCCCAGGATATTATAGACGGTAAAGGTTACCTCACCGGCTGCCGGCAGGGTAAACTGAATCTCCGTGGTCGGGTTAAACGGATTCGGGTAGTTCTGGCTCACCTTGAACTTATCCGGCACCATGAGGTTGTCATTGGCAAACAGCACCAATCCGGCTGGCGCATCTTCCACTGGCAGAGGTATTGGCGTACCGGCCGTATCCAGGGGTACATCATAAGCTGCCGGCCAGGTCACCGGGTCGACGATTGTCGGCTGGATGTAGCGGGTCCTGAACCGACCCTTGTCATAACCGCCGCCTTCCTGGACGTAGCCGTTGGCCACACTGCCATACTCATACACGTACACCAGCGTGTAGGGGATCGGTCCTACCCAATCGAAGGTGATGGTAAAGATGGAGTCATTGGCCGTGGATTTCGTCATCAACAGGGCCGACCTTTTTTCGTCCGAAGCAGACTCGCGAATGTAACCGAGTACGTGGGCAGCCCACTCATCCTTCGGTATCCAATAGACCGAGTCGCCGGGAACCCATTGCACGGGATCATCGGTGGCCGCGTAGCGCATGTCCGCGGTGAAGGTCAGAGTGACCGTGCCACCCTCGCGGATCAAGGTTTCAACGGATATGCCGTTGTAATATTCCACAGGCAGCGCCTGGGTTTCTAACGTATCACCCTCAAAAACAAAGCTGCGGTTACCTCCGCCTGTTTTGGCTGGATTTTCGTAACCCATATCGCCAAAGAAATAAGGATTCTCGGCCACAAACTTCAGCGAATCCTCATGGCTGAACTTGATGTAGTACTTGTAATTGTCGGAATCACCGGGAAATTTCTTGATGGGGATCGCCTTGGTGAAATATGTGGTACCCGGTATGTCGTCCATAATCAGGTCGCTGCCGTCAGGCTTTGCCGTACCGGCCCAGCCATTGAAACCACCGCGCACCTGCACGGTATCCTTGCCGGCCCGGCTGAAGATGCCCATGGTTTCGTAGGCACCAATATCAACG
>DAOWIJ010000111.1 GCA_030640955.1 Fidelibacterota bacterium | reverse complement strand
CCATCATTGGGACATATTTCCTTCAGCGATTTGCACGCTGCTTATCGACAACAGGCGGCTGGGCTGGTAGATGGCGGTGCGGATCTGCTGATTATAGAAACCTGCCAGGATCTGTTGCAGCTAAAAACGGCCATTATCGCCGTTTTGGATGAATTCGAATCCCGCAAAACGCGCCTGCCGGTCATTGCCCAGGTGACTATGGAAACCACCGGCACCATGCTCCTGGGAACCGATATGCTGGCGGTGATGACCGCTCTCTATCAGTATCCAATTGATGTGTTGGGCCTCAATTGCGCCACAGGGCCAAAAGCCATGGGCGCCCACATCAGGACTCTGGCCAGCGGTTGGGACCGCTTTATATCCGTCATTCCAAATGCCGGTATGCCCGAGACTCGGGATGGAAAAATGTATTACGGCCTGACCGCGGAGGAGTTGGCAGGCGATCTAAACCATTTTGTTGCTGATCTCGGCGTCAACATCGTAGGTGGCTGCTGCGGTACTACCCCGGACCACCTGAAAGCAGTTGTCGATAAAATTGCGGGAAGGGAACCGGCCAAGCGGGAATATCGGTTCGATCCAGCGGCTACTTCCCTGTACAATTCCACAGAGTACGATGTAAATCCCAAACCACTTATAATCGGTGAGCGAACCAACTCTAACGGATCGAAAAAATTCCGGGAGTTGCTGCTGGCCGACAACATTGACGGCATGGTTGATATGGCCCGCGATCAGGTCAAGGAGCAGGCCCACCTGCTGGATATATGTACAGCATATGTGGGCCGGGATGAAGTTCGTGATCTGACCCGCTTTGCCTTCAGGCTCAATACCGATTGCACCGTTCCCATCATGATCGATTCCACTGAGCCGGCAGCCATCGAGGCCGCCCTGCAGCGCTTTGCCGGCAAATGCCTGGTTAACTCAATTAATCTGGAGGATGGCGAGGAAAAAGCCCGGGAGGTCCTGGCCCTGTGCCGCCGCTACGGAGCCGGCATTGTGGCCCTTACCATTGACGAGGAAGGCATGGCCAAAACAGCTGCGCGAAAGACCGCCGTAGCCCGTCGGCTTTATGATCTGGTTGTTGATGAATTCGGACTGCCTCCGGCTGATATTTTCTTTGATGCCCTGACATTCACACTGGGCAGTGGTGAAGAGGAGTATCGCTCGGCCGCCGTTGAGACTATGGAAGCCATCCGGTGGATTAAAGCCAATCTGCCCGGCGCTCATACTGTGCTTGGCGTCTCCAACATATCTTTTGGCCTGAAGCCTTATATCCGTCACCGGCTTAACTCCGTTTTCCTGCACCACGCCATCGAGGCAGGACTTGATGCGGCCATTGTACATGCCGGGAAAATCCGGCCACTCTATCAGTTGCCCGATACAGACCGCAAGCTGCTGGAAGATCTGGTGTTTAATCGCCGCAAAGATGACTACGATCCCCTGGTGGAGATAATTGAACACTACGAAACCAGCGCACCCGATGATACTGTCCGCGAACAGATTATCAAGCTGCCTGTCGAGGAACGGCTGAAACGGCGGATTATCGATGCTAACCGCACCGGGCTGGATAGTGACCTGGAAATTGCGCTCAAACAGTACCCGGCCCTGGAAATCATAAACCAACTACTCCTCGCCGGTATGCAAACTGTAGGTGAGTTGTTTGGCGCCGGGGAGATGCAATTACCTTTTGTGCTGCAATCGGCTGAGACTATGAAGGCCGCGGTTACTTATCTGGAACCGTATATCGAAAAAACCGGCCGGCAGCGTCGTGGTAAAATGGTCATCGCGACTGTCAAAGGCGATGTTCACGATATCGGTAAGAACCTGGTGGATATCATCCTGACCAACAACGGCTTCGCGGTAGTAAATCTCGGGATAAAGCAGCCTGTAGAAGCTATCATTGACGCTTTCCAACGTGAGCAGGCTGATGCCATCGGTATGAGCGGGTTGCTGGTTAAATCCACACTGGTGATGAAAGAAAACCTGGAAGTACTGAAGGAAAGGCAACTGTCACCGCCGGTAATATTGGGTGGGGCGGCATTGACCCGCAGGTATGTGGAAGAAGATCTTGGTGAAGTATATGAAGGTGGAAGTGTCTATTATGCGAAGGATGCTTTCGAGGGCCTTAGGCTGATGGGGGAAATATCATCCGGTAAGCCGCCGGAAGATACTATCCCGGAAGAATCGAAGCCCGCCAAGCCCAAGCGACCCCGGATCAGCTCAACCAGGAAGAAAATTGTCCCTGTAGAACCACCGCAAGCGCCTTTCTGGGGCAGCAGGGTGGTAACGGATATTCCCTTGAACGCAATCGTTCCATATATCAATCGAATAGCCTTGTTCCGGGGGCAGTGGGGCGTGAAAAAGCGCGGCCGGGTATCCGGTGCATACGATCAACTGGTCAAAGAAACGCTGGGGCCCGCATTGCAGCGCCTGATTAAGCAGTCACAATTGGAGGAGCTGCTTCAACCGGCTTTGGTTTATGGCTATTTCCCCTGTAATTCCGAGGGTAATCTGCTGCATATATACACAGGCCCGGATGATACGAGTCCCCTTTTAACGCTGGATTTCCCTCGACAAGCAGAAAAAAATGGGCGCTGTATCGCCGACTTTTTCCAGCCTGTGGAAAGCGGCGCCAAAGATGTGCTTGCCGCTCACCTGGTGACGGTCGGACAGCGGGCTACCGAAGAAGCCCAACGGCTTTTCGCAACTGACCGCTATACGGATTATCTCTATTTCCACGGTTTTGCTGTTGAGACAGCCGAAGCCCTGGCAGAATATCAGCACCGCATGATACGGCGCGAACTTGGCATTGCGAACGATGATGACCCCGATATTGCAGGGTTGTTCCGCCAGAAATACCGCGGGAGCCGCTATTCGTTCGGCTACCCGGCGTGTCCCCAATTAGAAGACCAGCAATATATTTTCACACTTTTGCAGCCCGACAGAATCGGCGTATCGCTAACGGAAGAATGGCAACTGGTACCTGAGCAATCTACATCCGCCATAATAGTGCATCATCCTGATGCCGGATATTTTTCCGTTTAGCCATTCTTGCTGCAGAATAATATACTAAATGGCTGATAATATAATATTCCTGCAAGGAATTTGATAATCAGCATCAAGTTACTCCTTTACGGGCAGCAACTTACTTTCCGGCAATGATTGCAATAGATTCGATACTTTTATATATTATATATGCTCAATTAGAACTCATTCGAGAATATAGTTATGATTAACTACCAGGTAATTACTTCTCGCGGTAAGCCTCGCTTTGCGGTTGTGGAGTATCAGGTCTTCATGAAAGTGCTCGAACAACTGGAAAACCAGAAAATAAATACCACTACCAACAAGCAGACCCGCCAGCGCAAGGAACCTACTGCGCGGGAATTGACCCGTTTGATGCGCAGCAGCCCGATTAAGGGTTGGCGCCTGTTCAGGAATATGACCCAATCGGAACTGGCAGAAGTAACGGGGCTTAAGCAGACTCACGTCAGTCTTATGGAAGCCAATAAAATCAAGCCGCGTAAAAATACGCTGGAAAAACTTGCCGCTGCTCTGACTTGTGATGTGGACGATCTCGTTCGAAGGCAATAAACCGATCTATAATCTAAAGCCTCTTGCGCTATCTGATCTTCGATATTGAAACCGTTCCTTTGCCCGACCTCACCCCGTCTCAGGTTGAAGAAGTGTCGAGACGTACGGCAAGGGAGATGGATCGAAGCGGCAAGACCGCTGAAGAGGCGGAATCCCTTGTCAGGTCCATTTCTCCTTTCCTGGGGCAGGTGCTGGCTATCGGCATGCGCTGGTACAACGACAGTAATGACGACATTAAGGATAAAGTCATTGTAGAGCCCAGCGAACAGGCTACCCTGACTTCATTTTTTGATATCATCGACCACTCTGCATCCAGGGACGTTCGGTTTGTCCACTATAACGGGCTCAACTTTGATGTTCCGTTTCTAGTTGTCCGGGCTGCCCATTACGGTATTGCCATAAAAAGCCGGCGCTTCCTCAATCTGGCCAGGTTCAGGTATGATCCTCATATCGATGTGATGCAGTTTCTTTCAAGCTGGCGATGGGAAGGTGTGAGTCTGGACCTGGCATGCAACAGTTTCGGCATTCCATCACCCAAGGAGGGTGACGTTAAGGGAGAGAGCGTTGCTGCTGCATACGAGGCGGGTGAAATCGACAAGGTTGCCGAGTACGTCATGCGGGATGTGGAGGCGACTTATCAGCTCTTCCGGAAAATCAGGCCCTATCTCCCCTAACCCTTCAGATCAATGATTAGTAGCCGCGTTTCCAGTCTACCTGATGCAGGAGTGGTTTGCCTGCCCGGTAGCGTTCATGGTTGGCGATGAAAATGTCGGCGATTTCGGTGGCAAAGCCCAGGGCAGCCACGTGTGGGGTGATGATGACGCCGGGAATTTGCCATAATGGGCTTTCAGAAGGCAACGGTTCCTCCCTGAAAACATCCAGTATCGCACCCGCCAGCCACTTCTTTTCAACGGCCCTTACAAGACTTTCTTCATCAATAACATCACCTCTGCCCAGATTAATAAAAACTGAGCCTTTCTTACACGTACGCAGTGTGTCTCCCGAAAGCAGATCTCTTGTCTGTGGTGTACCGGGCAGTAAGTTGATGACATAATCACTGCCGGCCAGCAGCTCGGCCAGTTGACCGGAAGTATAGATACGATCAACGTTTTCCACCGGTTGCCTCTTATTACGCAAGCCCCAAACCGTGACGCCCAAAGCCTTAAACACCCTGGCCACTTCGAGGCCAATATTTCCCACACCTAAAAGACCGATGGTTATATCGGCCAGGCGGCGGTATCTGACCACATTCCATCGACGCTCGATCTGGCTGGCAGCCAATGTCGGTAGCTGGCGCTCTCTGCTCAGTATGTGAGCAAGGGCGTATTCCGCCATAGAGGGGCCGAACAGGCCGGCTGCTCGCGTAAGGGTGTAATCGCGGCGACTACTCCGTCGAAAAACAGCATCCACCCCGGCAAACGTTGATTGGAACCATTTCAATCTTTGTGCGAGGTGCAGATGCGGCGCCACCAGATCCGGATCGCCAACAATAACCTCCGTGTCTTTGATCGGTTCTGCGGTTTGCTCATCAGAATGGACACGGGTCAGTTCAGCGCCATCAGTGAGTTTGTCTCGGACAGCATCCTCCAGGCCGGGTGTACGGGTTACGAGGAGAATTGTCTGTGGCATCGCTAATCCGGTGGCTTAAAAATCGTCTGGAAGTTCAGATGAATACACCAAAACGGCCGGACCCGTTACCGAAACATCCTGCCAATCATCATCAAAAGCAACCACCAGTTCGCCGCCCGGATTGATGATCCTGATGGGGCTTAGCATCTTATTGGTATGGGCCGCTTGAAAGGCCGCCGCGGTGCTGCCGCTGGCACAGGAAAGTACCACAGCCTCCACACCCTTTTCGTAGGTTATAACCTTGATGGTGTGCTGATCTACTCGCTGGTATAGATTTACGTTCACCCCCCGGGGCTGAAAAATATCGGCATAGCGTATTTCGGGACCAACCTCGGCTACTAAAGCATCTGTCAGGTCCTCAACCTGTGCGGCAAAATGGGGAGCCCCGGAATCTACGTGCTGCCCGCTGACAGTGGATATCTCCAGCATGTCGGTCACATGGCTGGGCGCCAGAATTTGAAGCCGGACCAAGCCATCGTCCAGAATTTCCGCCCTGTGCTTACCGGCCCCCGTGGTAACGCAAAACGCTTTCGGCTCACGCTGCATACGCCCAAAATATTGAACGGCACAACGGGTCCCATTTGCACAAAACGTTTCCCAACTGCCGTCGGAATTATGGTAATCCAGGTGAAAGGCCACCTCTGAGTCGGAGGAATCTGATATCACCAGCATTCCGTCACCACCCACACCTTTATGGCGGTCACACAACCGCTGAATGAAGCCTGCGTCCCTTATGGTCGAGGGGCATTTAGCTGCTTCAAACAGTATAAAATCATTACCGTTGCCATTCACTTTTGTAAAGGGAATCATAGCGCTAAAAATGAGATATTGACAAACCCATGATGAAAGTAAATACTCATAGCTATCCTTGTTTCAGCCGGTTGATTATGGCTTGGGTATCGTTGAAATCATCAATGATCCAGGTTGGATTTTGGGCCATGATGGATTCCCGCCACTCCGGCTCAGGACGGCGGCATACGATTAACGATTTCATGTTATTACGTGCCGCAATGCGGGCATCATTGGGCGTATCCCCGATTATGATCGTATTCTCGGGACGGAAGGATTCGGCGGTTATATCCCAGGCACGTTCCAAGGCAATCCAGGGCAGGTCTTCTCTGCCGTTCCCGTCTTCACCGAAAACGCCAAAGGCAAATAGATTCCACAGGCCGGTTCCGTTCAGCTTTGTTTGGGCGCCTTTTCTTACGTTACCGGTAAGTAATCCTGTAATCCAGTTTTCAGCCTGACAGGCCCGCACCAGCATTTCGGCTCCCGGAAATACGGAAACTCCATTGGATTGCGGTAGCCGATCGACAACTAAATCGAGATAGTGATCGATGATGCCGGTAACAACCTTTTCGGAAATATCGCCACGGTATCCATTGCGGGATAGCGCATTGCGCACGATTACCGGATCCGTATAGCCTGCTACATCGTGGAAGTCCAGGTCTACTCCGCTCCCCAGGAAATCGGAAATTGCTTCCGCCAGGGCCAAGCGGGGCGCCGGACCTGGTGACAGCAGGGTCCCGTCCACGTCAAACAGAATAAGCTTTCGATCAGCTGGCCGGGTTTTAATCACAATCTAATGCTTTGGCCATTAGGTGGCTGATCCGTTTCATCCAGGATTGTCTCGATATGATCGGCGATTGTCTCCGGCTTGGTCCACCGTGAGAAATCGGCCTCCGGCATCGCCTCACGATTAGCAGGAGTATCGATGACGTTGGGTATAATCAGGTTGGCCGTCACGATACCGCCACCTTCAATTGCGAGGCTGCGCGTCAGTGCGTGAACAGCGGCTTTGCTGACTGCGTAGGGGATGGCGCCCGCCATACCAGCGTCACCGGCCTGCGAGCCAAAATTGATGATCCGGCCAAAACCCTGGGCCTTGAATATGGGCAGCAGTTCCCGGCACATATTCATACAGGTGTTGAAATTGATCTTCATCATATGGTCCCACGCCGAAGGTGAGATGCCATCTAACGGTCCATCCAGAGAAAAGCCGCCCGCGATGTTAACCAGGGCATGACCAGAATCCAGATTGGTCGCCATGGCGGAGATCATCTTGTGCACTGATTCAGGATTAGCCAGATTGCCCTTCAGTACGCTGTGGTGCTTGTCTATGGGCCGGAACTCGACAGCGGCCCCGCGGCTGACCGCTACAACATGCCGGGCCGTGAGTTTCAACCTTTCGGTTACCACGCTACCAACAGCACCATTACTGCCGGTTACAATTACAATCTGTTCCGCTAATTTCATTTCTACCGCACCTGTTGTGGATCAGCCTTGCTCCGGCTCCCGGTGAACCATCCTGGCAGCCGATTGATGAGTTGGGAAGACCAGCATCTCACTGATATTTACATGGGGTGGCCTGGTGGCGGCAAACAATACCATCTCGGCTATGTCGGCCGCGGTAAGGGGCTGCATATTTTTGTAGGCCTCAGCGGCCTGGCTTTCGTCACCTGCAAATCGCACTAAAGAAAATTCCGTCTCCACCATGCCCGGATCAATAGAGGTTACCCGTACCGGCGTCCCTGTCAGGTCCATTTTTAATCCCCGACTGAGGGCGCGCACGGCGAATTTAGTTGCGCAATACACGCTACCGTTGGGATAGGCTTCGTGCCCCGCAACACTACCCATATTAATTACGTGCCCCCGGCCCCGGCTGATCATACCGGGAACGCAGAGCTTTGTCATCGTCAACAGACCTTTAATATTGGTATCGATCATGCGGTCGGAGTACTCAGCGGAAACCTCCCACTCGCGGTCCGCGCCAAGCGCCAACCCCGCACCATTAACCAGGACATCGATGGCCTGCCAACGTTTGGGCAGGTTCCGGAAAGCGTCTTCCACCTGTTTCCTGTCGCTGACATCACATACCATGACGGCCGCTTCCGTACCATGCGATTCCTCGAGCTGCTTTTTAAGGGTTTCCAGACGCTGCTTACGACGAGCCAGCAGAACCAAGGCAGCGCCGGCCTGGGCAAACGCGTGGGCACAGGCCTCGCCAATACCCGACGAAGCACCGGTAATCATTATTGTTCTGTGAGTGATATCCATTTATAAAATCCGCCACCGGGACATTTATCTGGCTTTCCGGCGCTTCAGCAGATACTCCGTCAAGGCCCGATCCAGCGGCTTATCGGTTGTAATATGCACGTAATCGATGTTGTTGTTCCGGCAGCGCTGTCGATACCCGTTGACGAATTCATCCATATAGTTCCGGTATTCTGCCCTGATATGCCACGGCTCGGTAGTAATAATATCGCCTGTTTCAAGGTCACGGAACCGTGAGCGACGCCCGTAGGAGAAATCCAGCTCCTGCGGCGCCAGGATATGAAATACAATCACTTCATGGTTTTTATATCGAAAGTGTTTTAAGCCCATCATTACATCATCGGGATCATCCAAAAGGTCGGAAATCAGAATGATCATTCCCCGCTTGACAATATTTTCGGCTAACTGGTGCAGCACGGGCGAAATGGCCGTTTCGGGTCCCGGGACCATACGGGTCATTTGGCCCAGAACCGTGTTTATGTGACTGGGTTTGGCACGGGGCGGGATGTAATGGCGTAAATGTGAGTCGAAAAGCGCCAGCCCGATGGCATCCTGCTGTTTCAGCATGAGATACGAAAGAGCCGCCGCCAGGGTTTGGGCATAGGACAACTTTGATATACCGCCCGAATCAAAAGTCATGGATTTACTCTGGTCAACCACCAGATAGCACTTGAGGTTGGTTTCTTCCTCAAACTGCTTTACATAGTGCCGGTCTGTTTTGGCATACAATTTCCAATCCACGTGTCGAATCTCATCGCCGGGACCATAGGCCCTGTGTTCGGCAAACTCGACGGAGAATCCGTGATAAGGACTGCGGTGGTAGCCCGCGATGAATCCTTCCACCACCAGGCGTGCCCGCAGTGACAGATTGTTCAAACTTGAAACAATCTGGGGGGTCAAATATTGGGAGGTCAGATTTTCCATGCTCAATGGTTGAATACAGGAATTCTACTGCTAATATTTCAGCTGGACCAACCGCTCCAGAATCTTATCGGTATCAACTCCTTCGGCCTCAGCGTTGAAGTTAGGGATAATTCTGTGTCTCATGACGGGCTTGATCATTGCTGTAATGTCCGCGAAGTCGGGAGTTGGACGACCATCCAAAACGGCACGCACCTTACCGCCCAATATCAGATACTGGCTGGCCCGTGGGCCCGCTCCCCACTGCACCCACTCCCGAATAAAGTCAAGCTTATTATCCGGACCCGGCCGGGAGTTGCGCACCAGATCAACAGCATACTGGACGACATTCTCGGCCACGGGCACCTGGTGCACCAAGTCCTGAAAGGCGATGACATCCTTTTGGGACAGAACAGTCTTGGTGTCTCCCGCCGCGGATCCCGTGGTTGCGTTAACGATTTTCACTTCATCCTCTCGTGGGGGATAGGTAATGCGCAAGTTGAACATGAAGCGGTCCAGTTGGGCTTCCGGCAGAGGATAGGTGCCTTCCTGCTCAATGGGATTCTGCGTGGCCATTACGAAAAACGGCTCTTCCAACCCGTACGTGGTCCCGGCAGCGGTAACACTGTGCTCCTGCATGGCCTCAAGCAGGGCAGATTGAGTTTTGGGCGGAGTACGATTAATCTCATCAGCCAGAATTATATTCGCAAAAACCGGTCCCTTAAAGAATTTGAATTCTCTGCCTCCCGCTGAAGTTTCCTGGATAATTTCCGTGCCGGTTATATCCGATGGCATCAGATCAGGCGTAAACTGGATTCGGCTGAAGGAGAGATCGAGAGCGTTGGCCAGGGTTTTAATAATCAAGGTCTTTGCCAGGCCGGGCACCCCCTCCAGCAATACGTGGCCGCTGCATAGCATCGCCATAAAGAGCATCTCCACGATGTCTTCCTGGCCTATGATGATGCGGCCGATCTCTTTGCGAAGGAGGCCTCGGGCCTTACCGAGGTTTTCCACCAGTTTTAAATTGTCCATTCGTATATCCGATCCAACTCCATAAACTTATAATACAGTACACGCAAATCAGGCGCAATTTATCTACACATACCAAGCGGCGCGGGAAAATTTATTGCACCAGCATTTCACTTCAGACAGTTTATTATTGCCCGGCTTAATAGGATCTCTGCCACGTCCTCACGGGGGGTCCTGATTGCTGGCAAGAATTCCCTGGTGTAACTTTGCGCCTTGAATCGAGTAATCTATTGTCCCGCGCACACTTAAGCAATATTGCAAAGCCTGTTCTGCTAAAGGGGATGTCCCTGGAGCAGTTGCGAACCTGGTGCCAAGAGGCAGGCGAACCGGCATATCGGGGTACCCAGCTGTTTGACTGGCTCTATAAGAGGGGTGCTACTGATCCGGCGATCATGGCTAACCTGCCTTCCGGTTTCCGTGGTTGGCTGGCGGAAAACACATTGCTCTCGGCTGGGTCTGTTGTAGGCAAATCCGCTTCCGCTCTGGAGCCGACTCTAAAATATCTGATTCATCTTGAGGATGGTTCGCTGGTCGAGACCGTCAGTATGCTGGAGGCCGGCAGACATACAGTCTGCCTTTCTTCTCAGGTGGGATGCAATGTGGGCTGTACTTTTTGCGCCACGGCGTCAATGGGGTTAGTGCGCAACCTGCACCCCGGAGAAATAATTGACCAGCTCTTGCTGGTTCAGGAGGATCGGGGCATCCCGGCAACCAACGTCGTCTTTATGGGGATGGGGGAGCCATTACTTAATTACGCCAGTGTGATTGCGGCCGCGGAAATAATGCACCACCCGCGCGGCCTGAATATCGGCGCCCAGCGCATTACCATATCTACCGTTGGCATCGTGCCAAGAATAAAGCAGTATACAGACGAGCAGCAGCCTTACCGTCTGGCCATATCGCTCAATGCCACCGACGATCAGACCCGGGCCGAGATCATGCCCCTGGACCGTAAGTGGAACCTGGAGAAATTGTTAAATGCCGCCAGGAATCATGCCCGTACCAGCAAACGGGCCATCACCTTCGAGTATGTGCTGCTGGCAGGCATTAATGATTCCATTAAAGATGCTGGAAGGCTGGCACGTTTGGTTAGTAATATTAAATGCAAAATTAACCTGATACCGTATAACGAGGCCGGCGCCATTTTTCGGAAACCACTACAGCACGTGATCGAGGCATTCGCAGCACAGCTCAAGGAAGCCAGGATTCCCGTTACTATCCGCTGGAGTAATGGAGTGGATATCGCTGCCGGCTGTGGACAATTGGCGGCACCTATGAATTTGCAGGAAGATGCTCAAGTCTCAACAGATTACTGAGGCCACCCAGGCCATCGCTGAATGGGCGCCGGCTGTGCCCAAAGTGGCGGTTGTGCTGGGGTCCGGCCTGGGCAACTTTGCCAAAAGCCTGGACCGAATCGATACAATTTCATATTCCCGGATTCCCCACTTTCCACAACCATCGGTAGCGGGACACGCCGGTGAATTGGTTTTCGGCTATCTTGGCGATACACCTGTACTGGCCGCTAAAGGACGTCTGCACTACTATGAGGGTCATCCCATTGAAGTCGTGCAGCTCCCGATCAGGCTTTTTGCCGGCATTGGAACCAGGAATGTTATCGTCACCAATGCCGCCGGTTGCGTAAACCCTGATTGGCAGATTGGCGATCTCATGCTGATTACCGGCCACATGGACTATTCATTTTTAGACGGTCCGGAAGATCCTGAAGTTGTTGAGGGAAAAGCATACCATTCAAGACAGCTTCTTGATATAGCCCGCCAAGCAGTAGCGGATATGGATATGCGATTTCGGGAGGGCATATATGCATGGAGTCAGGGCCCGGCGTACGAAACCCCGGAAGAAATTGTTGAAATACGCAGGCTGGGTGGTTCGGCTGTGGGGATGTCCACTGTACCTGAGCTCCGGGCCGCGGCTGAAGAACAACTGAATGTACTGGGCATTTCCTGCCTGACCAATTTCGCCGCCGGAATCCTGGACCAATCCCTTAACCACGAAGAGGTAATGGAAGTTGGGCGTCTGGTCAGGAACACCTTTTCCCGCCTTCTTATCGGCATTATCGACCGGTTGCCAAATGACTGAAGATGCGAAGAAGATCATCTCCGTACTCAAGTCACTTGGAACTCGGGACAACATCAAGGGTATGGCCCGCTATGGCATCAATACCGACCGGGCTTTCGGTGTTAAAATGGGAGACATCCAGCCCTTGATCCGTGAGCATCGCCGCAGGCATGATCTGGCGTTGGAGCTTTGGGTTAGCGGCTATCGGGAGGCCCGGCTGGTAGCGGCACAGATAGCAGACCCCAAAAAGGTAACACCCGCATTAATGGACTCCTGGGTCCATGATTTTGATTCGTGGGACGTGTGCGATACAACTACCGGGAAACTGTTTAAGAGAACTCCTTACGCGTATAGCAAGGCACTGGAGTGGGCTGATGCTGACAGACTGTTTACTAAACGGGCCGGGTTCGCTTTGATGGCTTATCTGTCATTAAAATCATCCCAGCTGACCGATGAACAATACGGCCCATTTATGGATTTGATTAAGAAGTATGCAAGTGATGATCGGAATCTGGTAAAAAAGGCCATTAGCTGGGCCCTCCGGCAGATTGGCAAGCGTAATGCCCATTTGCACGCCGAGGCGGTGCAATTGTCGCAGGGCCTTTTGGAATTTAACAATAAAGCGGCAAAATGGATTGGGCGCGATGCCCTGAAAGAACTGGACAAACCTGAACTAAAATCGAGACTAACCGCAAAAGGAGCTGGAAATGACTGAGAATGCCAAGGAAAGTGGGAAGCTGGTACGTTGTTGGGGCGATGGCGATAAGGCTATGGAGGACTATCATGACCGGGAGTGGGGCCAGCCGGTTCACGATGATGCAAAATTATATGAGTACCTGATTTTAAATACTTTTCAGGCAGACCTGCCGCGCGAACAGGTGCTGCACAAGCGTGAGATTCTACAGAGCGTCTTCAGCGACTATGACCCTGAGAAGGTCGCTCTGTACGACGAGGACATTGTGGAGCGGCTTCTACAGGTTGAAGATATGATTCAGAACAAGCAAATGATTAAGGACGCGATTACAAACACCAAAGAATTCATTAAGGCGCAACAGGAATTTGAGACCTTTGATCATTATATCTGGCAATTCAGCGATTACCGGTCCCTTATGGAGCCAGGCGGGGTCACGCCGCAGACCATCCCAAAATCCACTCCCGAGTCGGATATGATGTGCGAGGACATGCAGAACCGGGGATTCAAGGGCCTGGACTCAGAAGCGTGCTATGCCTACATGCAGAACATCGGCATGGCTAACGATCATTTTGATCACTGTTTTATGCATGGTAAAAAAGGACATTAAGCCTTTCACATAAAGCGATACATTAGATCTTGTTGCGAGATCTTGTTGCGGTGATGACATAAAGTAATACATGAAGAACATCAATATTCATCCCGCTATTAGTTCAATTGAGGATCAGTTGGTCCGACACCGACGCCACTTTCATCAGTATCCTGAAATTGCATATCAGGAAAAACAGACCGCCGGTTACATAATCGAACAGCTGCAAGGGTACGATTTGCAAATCGCTCATCCCGTTGCACTTACAGGTGTCGTGGCCAGGCTGGAGAATGGTCCCGGACCATGTATTGCCCTGCGCGCCGACATGGATGCCCTGCCGATCCAGGAAACCGGTGATGTGCCTTACAAATCGTTGAATGATGGAGTTATGCACGCCTGCGGGCACGATGCCCACATGGCCATCCTGTTGGGTGTTGTAGATGCTCTCCATCAAACCAGGGATCAGTGGAACGGTACGGTTAAGTTTGTTTTCCAGCCGGCCGAGGAGGGCCCTGGCGGCGCCCGGCAGATGATTGAAGAAGGGGTGCTGGAAGATCCCGGGGTTGACGCCATTTTCGGTCTGCACGTGTGGAATTACCAGGAATTCGGAACTATAGGAGTCAAACCCGGTCCCGTACTGGCGGCAGCTGACGAATTCATCATAACGGTGAAGGGCACGGGCGGCCACGGCGCTATGCCTCAGGACACGGTAGATGCCATCCTGGTAGCTGCACAATTGGTGGTGAATTTGCAGACCATCACCAGCCGGTCCCTCAATCCTCTGGAGGCCGGTGTGGTCTCTATAGGCAAAATTGAGGGCGGTGATGCCTTTAACATTATTGCCAATGAGGTTGTGCTCAACGGTACTGCTAGAAGCCTGCGTGCAAAAGACCGGGCCTTGATCCGCGAGCGACTGTTGGAAATTTGCGCTGGTATTGGCGCCACTTACGGAGCCGAGATCGGCCTCGATTACCACGATGGGTACCCCCCTACGGTAAACCATCCTGATATGACCGAAATTGTTTTAGCCGCCGCCAGAAAAATTGTAGGTGATGGCACAGGCGCTCCGTTTCTTTCCATGGCTGGCGAAGATATGTCCTACTATTTGGAGAAGGTGCCCGGCTGTTTTTTCTTCGTCGGTTCAGGCAAGGCTACGCTCGCTGCTGAAACAGTGCCGCACCACTGTTCCCACTTCGACATCGATGAGCGCTGCCTGGCGGTAGGCGCCAGTGTTTTTGTTGAGACCGTGCTGAGTATGCTTTCAGGGTAGAAAAATGATCTGGTCATTCAGACATAACAATGGATTCGCCGATGTTGACCAATTTGATTCTTAAAAAGTTTGTTCCTGAATCCGATAGCGGTCCCAAGCTGGTTGTCAGGGCCAAAATCGGCCGGCTGGAGGCTTGGTGGAGTATCACCGTTAATGCTTTCCTGGCCGCCCTCAAGCTGGCCATGGGCCTGTCAATTTCTTCCCTGTCACTGATCGCCGATGCCGTGCACACCATATCTGATGTAGCCAGTTCTATTGTGGTGCTGTTCGGATTCCGGATATCCGTCAAACCGGCGGACAAGGAGCATCCTTTTGGCCACGGTCGTGCCGAATATATTGCCACATTGATCATTGCCATAATGCTGGGAGTAATTGGATTCGAGTTTATAAAATCTTCAACCGCTCGCCTGATAACTCCGGTGTCGATTACTGCCGGACCCGTGATAATGATCGCCCTGGCGATGACTGTCATTGTCAAATACTGGCTCGGTGAGTTTTCCCTTACCCTGGGCCGGATCATTGACTCCACTACTCTCAAAGCCGAGGCCTGGCACCATCGCAGTGACGCGCTCAGTTCGATCATCGTGCTGCTGGCGGTATGGGGTAGCACCAGCGGCTATCCGGTACTTGACGGTGTTGGTGGAATACTTGTGGGATTCTACCTGATCGGGTCCGGGCTGGTGCTCGCAAAGGAGGTTATTGATCCCCTCATGGGCGCGCCACCTACAGCTGAATTGGTAAATCAGATCAGAGAGTTAAGTCGCCGGCATGAAAAGGTATTTGATGCCCATGACATTAGTATCCACAATTATGGGCACCATAAGTTTATCGGCTTGCATGCCGAAGTGAGTTGCAAGCTCTCCGTGCAGGAGGCGCATGACATTGCCGAAACAGTCAGCGAAGATCTGCAAGAACAGTTAGGGGCTTATACTACAGTTCATATCGACCCTATTGATAAGGATAATCCCGAGATTAACCGGATTAAGGACAGGCTTATGGAGCTCATGAGTTCGGAACCCTTGTTTGCCGGGTTCCAGGACCTGCGCCTTGTGGCCACTCCCCAGCACAAGGTAATCATTTTTGAGGTGATTGCGCCCCAGGAGACCAGCAAAAAAGAACAAGACCGGTTACGCGCCTGGCTGGTGACAGAGCTGTCCGGCTATTTTCCAGGCAGCCAGATTAATATTCAGGTGGCCCCTTTGCACGTCTATCGGTAATCGCAACCCATATGCGAAGGCAACTTATTTCCAGGACGGCTTCATGCTCAACGACTTCCCTGAGATAGTCATCACTCAATTAAGACGGCTGGGTACAACAAAAGCATATCGGCTGGTTGTTGTGCGCCTTATTCTTATCTGCTTCTTTTGTTCTTCCTGTACCCTTCATACCACGGTTAATCAACACTTTAACAATGTGTATGTTCCCCTTGAAAATATTAATGATCTGTATAGCGACTTGCAGTTGGGACCGTCTTATTTTGCAGGCCGGACTACCATACGAGTTTTTGCTCCCCGAGCTGCCAGGATCAACCTGGTCATTCATGAATCAAATCAGGATATGGCCCCCGAGGAAGTGTCAATGGCGCGTAACAGGGACGGGATATGGTCAGCGAGCAAGCTCGGGCGTATGGAAGGCACGCTCTACGGTTTCCGGATTTGGAGTCAAGCTGATCAGCGCGAGAATCGCCAGCCAAATACAATCATAAGCGATCCGTACGCCCGAATGGTTACGTCACCACCCTGGGACAGCTCGTCAACGTGGTCCCAGATCACCCGGGAGGAGCCCGATCAACATAAGTCACGGCACATCATAAATACGCCTGCTGACGCCATTATATACGAGATGAATATCCGCGATGCAACCGTACATCCTTCAGCGGAAGCTGAGCACGCTGGAACATTTCCAGGGTTGGCTGAACACGATTCGGCAGTGGTTATCAGCCACTTGAGGGCGCTGGGAATCAACACCGTGCTGCTGCAGCCTGTATTTGAAGGCAGCGACTTTTCCCCGCGCTCAAGTTCTTCAGGTGAAGGCACTACGCATTACATGGCTCCGGAAAGGTCCTGTCTGGCATCAACTGGCGACAACCTGACAACACAGTTCGGTGATATGGTGCGCACATTTCATGCCAATGGCATAGCTGTCTTTCTGGACTTCCCCCTCCATATCGCCAGCCCTGCAAACCTGAGTCCCTTTTGCAGCATCGATCGGCAGTATTACCTGCAAGCTACCGACGATGGTTATACCCTTAATATTGACCGCCCAATGGTGAAAAAGCTGCTTGCCGATGCTGTAAGGCACTGGGTCAGGGAGTACCACATTGACGGTTACCGCATTCTGAGGGGCTCGACTCTGGATTTGGAAGCTTTAACGACCATTAAGCACGCGCTACACGAGGAATATCCTGACGTAGCTTTAATTATCGAAGGCGACGAAAATGATCCTTCGAGTAATGAATTGCTGGCCGATTTGGGATATGCCGTAATGAATCTGCAGTTTCGTCACGGTGTTTTAGGAATATCACCTCACGAGGAAGGATTTATTTTTGGAGGCTGGTCCGGCAGAAATAGCCCGGCATCCGTGGAGCGCTACCTGCTGGGCTCGCCGCGCTGGCTGGGAGGGCCCTTCATAAATGCCGGTCAATCGGTGAATTTCCTCTCCACCTATAATACCCCTGCCGTGGGAGATTTTATCCGGCTCAGCCGAGGACCTGTTGATCCCCGGGCGGCCCTTGTTGAACCTGGGTCAAGCGGCAGTGCAGATCGTAAGGGGCTGGCCTTTCATCGCCTGGCAGCCTTATACCTGCTTGTGTCACAGGGCGCCGTCTCGATCCGCGCCGGGCAGGAATTTGCCCATAGCCAGGTAAGCGCCGTAACACAAGCAATGCCCGGTAAACCCGACGATTCAGAGGATGTTTCACCAGCGCGGGATGGCTCTGAGAATCATCTGAACTGGGACCTTAGAACTCTAAACTCATCCCTGGTAGATTATTATCGTGGCCTTATTGAGATCCGTCGCGCCTACCCCGCTTTTCGACAGGCTGACGCGCGTAGGATTTCGCTTTTCCCCGGCAAAACCGATCTTGGCTTAGCCATGTTAATTCCTGGAGAGGCCTCTACCGATAACAACGATTTCTTCGTGATTATCAACGGGAACCCGACCCAAGCCGATGAGTTTGCCTTGCCTGGCGGTGCTCACTGGACAGCTATCGCCACCTGGAGCAAAGCGGGAACCGAGCCACTGGTAGCCGGGCTGTCAGGAGTAATCAGTATACCACCTTCGGCCGGGATGATATTGAGACGCTGACAAACAAAACGGGAGATATTATGTATTCCATGAGTGAGGCGGCTATTGCCTCTGAGCATCAGTCGTTTATGGTGAAAGTGTTCGGCTGGATGGGCGGCGGCCTGCTGGTCTCGGGCCTGGTGGCCGACTGGGTCGCTACCAACATGGGGCAGATCGGCTTCGGCGTGTTCCTGGTGGCCGCCATATTGCAGATCGTGGTTGTGGTTAGCCTGGTCAGCAAAGTGGACCGCATGAGCGCCAACCAGGCGACGGGCCTGTTCATATTCTATTCGGCCCTGACCGGCGTCACTTTCTCCACCCTGCTGATGGTCTATACGGCGGCCTCTATCGCGTCTACCTTTATGATTACCGCCGGCGTGTTTGCCGCCATGGCCCTTTACGGCTATACCACCAAGAAGGACTTGACGAGCTGGGGATCGTTCCTTTTCATGGGGCTCATAGGGATAATAATCGCTTCGCTGGTGAATATTTTCATGCGCAGTAACACCCTGCACATGATGATCTCGTATATCGGTGTGCTGGTGTTCACCGGCCTGACAGCCTACGATGTGCAGAAGATCAAGGCCATGAACGTTATCGGCAACGCCGGTACGGAAGAGAACACCAAGGAAGCGGTGGTGGGCGCCCTGCGCCTGTACCTGGACTTCATCAACCTGTTCATCATGCTGCTGTCCATCATGGGGGACCGGCGGTAGGGGTGCTGGATAGCATCGACGATTGCAGATTGAGAACTACGGGCGACATCCCGTATGGGCGGCTCAGCGAGTCGCACCAACCAAGATATATCACCCTGAATAATATTGATTAAGGTACGAGCAAACTACCGGAACTAGATACTTACTTCTCCAGTTCCACACCTAACCCGTGTGCAATGCGGTTGACAAAGTTAAAATATGCGGTTATGGCGCAGATATCGTGGATGGCCCGGTCGTCGAAGCCGCGCTGGCGCAGGGTAGCTACATCTTCAACGGTCATTCCCCTGGGTGTCAGGGTCAGTTTACGGGCGTACGCCAGCATGGCCCGCTCAGCTGCTGTTACTGGTGCAGACTCATAATCCTGAGACAGTGCATCTACTAATAGGCTCTGTTCAGCATCTGCTATCTGTCTGGCAGTCAACAACCGACGAAGCCCCGCTCCGTGATGGACCAGTCAGTAGTGGCAGTCGTTGGCGGCCGAGACCACCACGGCGATCATCTCCCGCTGGATACGGCTCAGTGGTCCCTTGCGGGCCATGAGCTCCACGTACAGGTCGTAGTGCTGTCTCAGTACCTGGCTATGCACGCTGTGGATCTGTATTATGTTATCGTGGTCGGGTACGCGGTCTTCAGGGGAAATCTGGTCTTCGGGCAGGTACTCTATGTAGGCCATATTAACTCCGGCACAAAAATTTGCCTATATGTCCCTTTACAAGGCTTGCCTAATCGTGCTAAAGAGCGAGCTTCTCCCGCAAACAGGCTTTCACCTGGTCAATGCTCACCCGCTCCTGCTCCATGGTGTCCCTGTCACGGATGGTGACGGTCTGATCCTCCAGGGTCTGGCCATCGATGGTGAGGCCAAAGGGCGTGCCGGCCTCATCCTGACGGCGGTAGCGCCGGCCGATCGAACCACCGGCGTCATAGAAGGCGGCAAAATCGCCCTGTAGATCATCAACCAGCCTGCGGGCCAGCTCCGGCATGCCTTCCTTGTTCACCAGTGGAAACACGGCTACGGTAATGGGCGCCAGCACCGGATTAAGCCTGAGCACCACCCGCGTTTCGCCTTTCACTTGCTCTTCATGATAGGCGTCGCTGAGTACCGTTAGGATGGTACGGTCCACACCGGCGGAAGCCTCCACCACGGCGGGCACAATGTGCTGGTTGGCCTGGGTGTCAAAATAGGTGATCTTCTTCCCGCTATAGGCCTGATGTTGGTCCAGATCGTAAGTGCCCCGGTCGGCAATGCCCTCCAGCTCGGACCAGCCGAAGGGAAACTCGTACTCCACGTCGTAGCAGGCGCTGGAATAGTGAGCCAACTCGTCCTTGCCATGGGGCCGCAAGCGCAGCTTGTCAGGGCGGACACCCAGGGACTGGTACCATTCCAGCCGGGCATTGGACCAGTACTCCAGCCATTCAGCAGTTTTCTCAGGCCTGACAAAGAACTCCATTTCCATCTGCTCGAATTCCCGGGTACGGAAAATGAAGTTGCCGGTAGTGATCTCATTGCGGAAGGCCTTGCCCATCTGGGCGATACCGAAGGGCAGTTTGGCCCGGGCCGCAGCCTGAACGTTCAGGAAGTTAACGAAGATTCCCTGGGCCGTCTCGGGGCGTAGGTAGGCACGATTTGTCTCCTCATCCGTGGGACCGATGAAGGTCTTGAACATAAGGTTGAACTGACGGGGGACAGTCCAGTCAGCCTTTTTGCCATCCGCCAGAATTCCAAATTGATTGAGATCGAGCCCCTTGTCGTCCATAACAATCCCATCGACAATAGCAGTTATGGCATGAGTATCGGCCTCACCTTCCAGAGCGGTGCCCAGAACTGCCTCATGCAGACCGCTAACAACATCAGTCTCCTGCGCCTCGAGCAAATGATCGAGACGGTAACGTTTCTTGTTATTCCTATTCGCTACCATAAGATCGTGGAACTTCTCCACGTGCCCGGAGGCCTCCCAGACCTTGGGATGCATGAGGATGGCGGCATCCATGCCCACCACGTCCTGGCGGGCCGTGACAATGTCGCGCCACCAACGGTTCTTGATGTTGCGCTTCAACTCCACACCAAGATGGCCGTAATCCCAGGTGGAGCCGAGACCGCCGTAAATCTCGCTGCTCTGAAAGATAAACCCGCGCTGTTTGGCCAGGGAGGTGAGCTTGTCCATTATTTCTGATCGCTTGCCCGACATTCCGATTATGCCTTCCGCTTTCTGGCCCGGCCCCGGCCTGACCGCCTGCGCGACGGACCCGCAGCTGCTTTGGCCGCCAGGCGCTCCACGGCAGCGGCCAGATCGATTTCCTCCGGGGATTCACCTTTTTTAAGGGAGACGTTGGTGGAGCCGTCTGTTATGTAGGGTCCATAGCGTCCTGATTTGATCTGGACTGCGGTCTGTGAATCGGGGTGCTCACCCAACTCCCGGAGGACCTCGGCGCCTTTGCGTGTATTTGTGTTCAGTATTTCTACAGCCCGTTGCAGCTCGATTGTCAGCAGGTCTTCACCAGACGGCAGACTGCGGTTGGTGCTGCCGCATTTAAGGTAGGGACCATAGCGCCCCAGATCGGCCAGTACAGGCTCGCCTGATTCAGGGTGCTTGCCAATTTCACGGGGCAAGGAGAGAATCTCCAGCGCTATTTCCAGATTGGCGTCCTCATGGTGCATGCCGGGTAACAGTGCTTTCTGTTTCCGCTTGTTTTCATCGTCGGGTATGCGGGCGCCACGATAAACTCAGACCTGGAAACGGCGTATCACGGGGCGCTCGGGCATCTGAGCACGGCAACCGTGACTGACGGTGAGTCAGGCATGCTGGAGAAGTGGTGAGCGCTTCCTAACCTGACCATCCTGGAGGATGGTTTCTTTACCGGAGCGGGCACTGTGGACTGGATGACAAGATGCGGAGGCTGTCATATCGGAGGCGCCTTCGACACGCTGAACGCAACACACCCAACCGATCCTGGCAGCCCTTTTGCAGGGAACCCGACTGTTACCTCTGTTGCCTGTACGCGCTGTCATCCTTCTGTGGGACCGCCTACAGGTCCTCCGTGGTACACTGCGGATGATCCCACTGTTGCTTTGTGTATGGATTGCCATGGCAAAGAGCGCGCAAAAAGGGGCTTTAAGGAGGATGACGATGTGCACATTGTGGAGAACAGCATGCTTTGCCAGGACTGTCACGTTAGAATGGATGACGGAACAAGTGACCACCAGCTTGCCAAAGGCTGCGTGATCGACACCAGCGAGGGCACCTGGAAGGACACCATGTCGAGCGCTGGAACAGACTGTGAGAGTTGTCACAAGGTGGTGACCGGAGACCCCATCCACACCAATGCGATGCTCAATCAGCACGCTGCCAAGATCGCCTGTGAGACCTGCCATACAGGGAAGAGACCTGCGAAGGTCGCCCTTAACGACAGATCATGGGAAAATGGCAGCAATGTAACGCATAAGCGGCCTTATGCCTGGCTGCCGTGGCTGAAGTGGTATGATGGCGGGGGTTCGCCGCCCGGATATCCGGCGAACAACGACTTGCCTATCTTAAAGGATCCTGACCTGATGAAGGGCT
>DAOWIJ010000248.1 GCA_030640955.1 Fidelibacterota bacterium | reverse complement strand
GGGCTGCCGTATACACCTGAGGTTCAGGGGCTGCGCAACTCCGAGGAGAATTCTGGCCGGAAGTCGGTCCACATTACATCTGACCTGCGGGTTTCAAAGACTTTCAGGATCGGCCGTAATACACTGACAGCGACTGCCAAAGTTTATAATCTGTTTGATCGTCTGAATGAGCGCTATGTCTTTACTGATACCGGGCGGTCAACCTACTCCCTCCGGCCCACTTATGCTGGTGATCCCAAAGAGCACTATCCGGATCTCGTCGGCGTGCATCCCCTGGCTGAGCACTTGAACAATCCCAACAATTACCGCAGCCCCAGGCAGATTCTATTCAGCCTGGGTTGGTCACTATAATATTCAGATTAGCAATACAACTATGATTAACAAACAAAACCTGTTACTTGCATTGTCCATTCCACTGTTTGTGGTTGCCAACGGCCAGGATCAAGTGCCCGCCGGCAGTCCAAAATATTGGCCTCAGTATAAAGCCGATGAATGGTATCGTACTGAAAAGCTGTTGGCCCTGCAGGGGGAACGCCCCTTGCGGCGGGACGCCATCATATCAGGCAACCGGATCAGGACCATCATCTGGGATAATGGTTCTATCGGGCAGCCCGCCAGAGAGCCTTCCTGCGAATGGCCGACATTTTCCAACCATGGTTATGCCTACGAGTTCGGACCCTTCGTTGGTGTGGAAGTCCCGGTGGACACTAGCGGTTATTTTCTGCCGTACTTCGATGAAAACGGCGCTGAAATCGCCCACGATACAAGCAATAAGGTCTGGGGCGCAACTTACCATATCCTCTCCGATGGCCTGCGGGACGGTGGTGCAGGATTATCATCCGCGGAGATATCTCCTGAAGGTCAATTCTGGACCTTTGAACCGATTGACGATTACGCCAATCCTGAAAGCGAAACTATACCCCTGTCAAACAAGAAAGAAACCTGGCCTTCCGAATGGGGGGGCAACTGGCCCGGCACCTACCAGGTAGGCGCTTCAACAGCAGACCAGGCGGCCTATTATGCCATGGACGACCGCTACAACCTGGAGTTCGCCGCCGACTATACACCAGCGTTTTTCCCCTTCCCTGATGATCACAGCATAGGTGGCATGGGTCTGCGGGTGAACGTGCGGATCTATCAATGGGCCAACCCGCTGGCGAGGGACGCCATCTTCTTTGTCTATGAGATCACCAACACAAGTGAAAACGATTATGAAAAGGTGGTTTTCGGCATGTTTGGTGACCCCCATATCGGCGGTTCCAACGATGTGACCGACGACATGGCTTATTTCGACAAGGAAATCAATATGATCTTCGGCTATGACGCCGATTCCAAGGGCGACTGGGGCGGAGTTACCGGCTGGATGGGCTACATGTTCCTGGAAAGCCCAGGCAACCAGTACGATCTCATTGATAACGATGGTGATGGCCTGGTAGATGAATCCATGTCCAACGGTATTGACGATGATGGAGACTGGAATCCGCTTGCTGATGACGTCGGAATTGACGGGATCGGTCCCGACAATCCTTACTATCCCGGCCCCGACGAAGGTGAGGGTGACGGTGTGCCCACCGCTGGTGACCGTTATAACCCCATGGTCCCCGGCGAACCCAACTTTGATGGCACCGACCTCGATGAGGCCGACCAGATAGGGCTGACCAGCTTCAATGCCTTCCGGTACATGGCCGATGCCATCAGCAATGACGAGAGTATGTGGAACCGGACTAGGCCGGTAACCGAGATAGACTCAGCGGCATTTTCTGACATACAACAGAGGGCCGATAATGTATTCCTGTATGGTTCCAGCTATTTTCCCTTAAAGGCGGGCGATACCCAGCGATTTTCCATCGCTTTGCTCATGGGCCTGGATGAGAAAGATCTATTCGCTACTGCGAAAATCGTGCAGCTCATTTACGATAGCGGCTACCGCTTCGCCAAGGCGCCGGATATCCCAACACTGTCCGCTGTTGCCGGCGATAGCCGGGTAACCCTGTACTGGGATGACCGCGCTGAACGGTCGTGGGATCCTGTCTACGGCTACGACTTTGAGGGTTACTCCGTTTACCGGGCCACCGATCCCGGGTTCACCGAGGTGTATACCATCACCGATAATAACGGTAATCCGAAGCTCTTTGACCCCCTGAAAAGATTTGACCTTATTGATGGCATCACTGGCGAGTCCACGATTGGAATCCGGGGTGTTCACTTCGACTTGGGTGATGATACGGGCCTAAGACATGAATACATTGATACGGATGTAATTAACGGCGTCACCTATTACTATGCCGTTGCGTCATATGATTACGGTGATACCACCGGACGCCTCAATATACCACCATCCGAAAGCACTATGACGATCATGGAAGAAGGTTTAACAGGGGTGCTGATGCCTGATCCCAATGTGATCATTGTTGTGCCCACGGCGCCCGCTCCGGGTGTGCAAGGCGCCATGCTAGGTGAAATTGAACACGTAGGACCGGGCACAGGTACGGTTACGTGCAATATCATGGAGCCCTCCGCAGTGCGGGATGATATAAGTTATACTATCACATTTGGTGATCCCTACATTGGTGGGCCGGATACGGTATTGTACGTGACCACCGAAACCCTGCTGGATACCCAGTTCACCGTTTCCACCGCCGAATGGCAGCCTGTTTCCGAGGTGCATAAGTATGTCACCGAACTGACCATCAATTATGCTGGTGATGATGCCATAGCCCTTCCAGATTCACTTTATACATTCAATGCAATCTCCGGCAAGATCCGTTTTGACAGTTCTCTTGCCGATATTCCCATCGTCATGACATTCAAGCCGCAGCCGATATTCCAGAGTCCCTACATTAATAGTGAAGACGCTAACGCTGTTTTCGACGGTATCCGCATCTACGTCCACGATGACAAGACACAACTGAACCAGGCTGAAACAGGCTGGCTTAATAATGACATCAACTACTCCCACATCGTGGATATCTGGGGCAAAGGGACTAGCTTTCCCGGTACTGCCTATCCCCACAGCTATGAAATTGTATGGCAGGATACACTCATACCGTCCATTGTGGATAAGAGTCAGGCAGCGCCATTTATCATCTACGATATAACCTATCCGGATAGCATTGTTGAGGTGGGCTATTACTTGGAGGCTCCGGTTAGCGCGGGTAAAAACTTTATTCTTGGCACCCACGTAATTGGTCTGCTCAAGCACCCCCAGTTAACACTGGAGAACAAGACCTGGTCAATCACCTTCGAGGCGCCTTCGGGAGGCGACCCTGTGGAGCCCCAACCGGGTGATATATTCCGCATCAGGACTGACAAGCCCTTCTCAGCGGATGATGTGTTCACTATGACATCCGCGGCGGCCAACTATGACGGTAATAGTGTAAACGATGCCCTGGCTCAGATTCGTGTAGTACCCAATCCGTATATAGCCCAGGACGTTTTCGAACCGCCCAGCGGATTTGCTTCCGGACGCGGCGATCGCATCGTTCATTTTATTAACCTGCCGCCTATCTGTACTATCAGGATTTTTACCGTGGCCGGGGAACTTGTTAATACCATTAACCATGATACATCTTACTGGAATGGGCGTGAACCGTACAACCTGCTCAATAAAGAAAATATGGAGATCGCTTTCGGCATGTATATCTGGCATGTGGATGCCTCCAAGTCCGGGCTTGGCGAGAAAGTTGGAAAATTCGCGGTGATCAAATGAAACGACTGATAACTATATTCCTTACTGTCGCTCTGTTCCTCGGTAATTCATTGGCGCAGGAACGTAGAACCACAAAAACAGGAACCACTGTGGGCCAATTTCTGAAAATAGGCGTGCATGCCCGCTCTCTCGGGATGGGCGAGGCTTCGGTCGCCAACGTATCCGACCTTGGCGCCATTCATTGGAATCCCGCCGGGCTTGCGCGCTACAACGTCCAGGAAGTGGTGTTCTCGCAAATGCCGTGGTTTGCCGGCATCGATCTATTCCATTTTGCCGGGTCTATGAACTTTGGCAATATCGGTGTGCTCGGGCTACAGATTACCAGCCTGGATTACGGTGAAACCGATGTGACAACCGCGCGCCAGGAAATGGGCACCGGCGAACGCTACTCGGCCCAGGATTTATCTCTGGGGTTGGCTTACTCCCGCAACCTGACTACTTCATTCTCCATCGGGGCCCAGGTTAAACTGGTCTACCACCAAATCTGGAATATGTCAGCCAGCACAATGGCTTTCGATATCGGCGCCTTGTTCCTGACGCCCATTAAAGGGGTGCGCTTTGGCATGTCCATAACAAATTTCGGCGGCAAAATGAAAATGGCGGGACGCAATTCGCGTTTCTTTACTGACCCGGAGCCGTTGCTGGAAGGAAATAATGATCAGATCCCTGCCACTTATGAGCTCAGCTACTGGGCCATCCCGCTTACGTTCAGGGTAGGACTGGCTGGGGATGCCATCAATACTTCAATGCTCAAGCTGTCCTGGGCCTTGGATGCGCTGCACCCAAGTGACAACTCCGAATATATTGACGCCGGAACGGAGTTGCAGGTAGCTAACCGCTTTTCCCTCCGTGGCGGCTATCGGACCCTGTTTGTACAGGACCAGGTAGGTGGCCTGAGCATGGGTGGCGGTCTGAGCCACGCCTTTTCACCGGCATTGCAAATCCGCATTGACTATGCCTGGGTTGACTATGGCTGGCTGGGTGACACCAGCATGTTTTCCTTTACGGTTACATACTAACGCCCACCCATGAGGTTCCTGGTCCACTGACAGGGTGTGGGCTACTGCCATAGCGGCCATAAACTCCCGGCGCCAGCCCCGGGGGTGTGTATGGTGAGTCCTTGCCGTCTCATGGCCGCCCTATACCGTTTGATGACGGCCACCTCCTGAAGGGCCGTATCGGTTCAAAGCCTTTGGGACATTTAGGGCCAATAACTTAGAGACATTCTGCATTTCCGTGGTCCACATGAAGCTGACACCAAGCACCCCTTAAAAACTGTATTTCACTTTTACATAAACCATATCATTGTCGTCGTAATGCCCAAATAATCCGGGATCCTGGCTGTCTTCATTTTTAACAAAAATGTTGGCGCCGGCCAGAATCTCAAACCCATCCGCCAAATCATAAGTCAGGCTCGGACGGATGAGCGCGTCTTTATTGTTCAACCCGACATAGCCGAACAGTTGCAGCGTCAGTGTTTCCTTTAAAAATGTCCGATTGGCCAGAAAGGTCATGGTGTTATCCAGCTCTTCCTGAACAATGGCATCGTTGTAATCCAAAATAGCGCGCTGGATATATTGAGCGCTTAAACGGGTTGTGCCAATGGAGAAATCGGTCCCGACCAGATAGTGTGCGTAGTCCTTTTCAATTAGTTCAAGCGGTAACCCTGAGCTGTTGTTTGCTGCAAACCGTTTCCCCATATAATAAGCGCCTTCACCACGCAAAATGAATCCACCCAGTTCCGAACTGAAACTGCCCCCCGCTAATGTCAGCTGGTGATGTCTTGGTGTTAACAAAAGGGAATCCCCTGATTCACCGACAGGGCTGATGTGCATGGTTGGGTCATCATCCCACATGGTTCCGGCCATGAGTTCAAAATCCAAAAGAGATGACATTCCGGAATATTTGATGAAACCTTCGCTGTTTTCCAGTCGTTCCGGGATTCCCTTTTGGGATTCATCAATAGTCACCGGCAAAGGAAAGCTGGGCAGGCGGGACCAAATGGATGTTTCATCGGGCATGATCGTGGGCGTAAATGTGGGAATCCATACCACTTCTATCGTATGATCTCCCAAATAATAATTGGCCTTTAGCGATGTGACGCCTGTGCGGATTTCATCAAAATCCCGGAGCAGGAATTCGCCCAAATCCTTGGGTGAAACAATGTCGGTAATAAACACTCCATCGGCTTTTCCCCAAATGATTTGCTGCTTTCCCAAGCGCAAATCCATACGATCGAAATACACATCCAGGTAGGCTTCCCGCAAACCCAGTTCCGGTTCCTGATTCGGATACTGGTAAATATATGGATTGGCAAAAAAGGAGACCTTATCCGCGGTGCGTTTAAGCTTCAAATCCAAGGTAGCTTGATTAATGGAATAATCATAATTGTCATTCGTGAGCACGCCCAGATAGGTACGGACATATCCATTGATCTCCAAACTTTGGGCCTGAACCGCTGCCCCGATTGCCAGTAATACAATGGATTTCATCATGAAGCGTTTCATCATAATCCCCGCTTCATGATGCGTTCGGTAAACTTATTGTCCGAAATACCCGTGTTTATTTCAACATCAGAAAATTCCATAATGGTGAATTGAGTTCTTTGGACATTGGTCATTTTCATATTGGTTAAAATGATGATATCCCCAATGCTTATCTGGGCATTGACAGTCAGGATTTTCAAAAGTTCTTCATCTTCGTCATAAAATTCCTTTTTCAATCCAATCCACGAATCCTTCACCACCCAGGTTACTGTACGGGTATACATATAGTCTTCATCCTTGGGGATGCTTTCAACGACAATCGTTTGTTTCCCATCCACAACTTCTTCACGCAAAATGCGATGGGTGTCTTCCGTTGGATGGCGGTCGCCCAAATCATCATAGGTAAAATCAGACCCCATGAAGTAGTCGCTCTTGCTGTCGCTGGAAATCCGCTTCACCTTTTTAAGCGCGGGCAGGTAAATCCACTGGTCGTCATTTTGGGATGCATCGTCATAACTCCAGGTCATAAACGATGTATTCTTGACATCGGCAGGGGAAACGAAAAACATGATTTTTTTTTCGCTATCGCCGAAATCCTTCACAAACTGCCTGATTTCTCTTATGCGCTGATTCCCGCGGGAATTTTCGATGGTCATGGTGAGGTTCCCCGTCATATCGTTTCCCATGGGACGGTTGTAGACCTTTTGAATCACTTCAAGTCCTGTCAGGTCTTGGGCAAAAATGAGCCCGGACAAAAAGCTGACTGTGATAAGTATCAGTATCGCTTTCATGATTATCTCCAGTATTTAGCGGTTATTTTTTTTGCATTGGCCTTGATTGCAAAAGAGCCTTTTCTGCTCGATGATTAGGACCATCACGGTGAGCGTGCCGATAAAGCTGGTGAACATATTCAAGGAAACCAGTGAACCTAATTGACGGTTCGGCGGAAAGACTGAAAAGAGCAAAACCATGAATCCGGCGATAACGACAGCCGCATTGAATGCAATGGCACGGCCGCTGTGGTGCATGGTGCGCTGGATGGACAATTCCATATCCTTCGTTAAGCGTGTATTCTCCCGGTAGCGGTCGATAAAGTGAACCGCATAGTCAATCCCAATCCCTACGGAAATGCTGGACATGAGCGCCGTGGCGGTGCTTAACGGTATGCCCATAAGCCCCATCACGCCAAAACTGATGGTAGAGGTGATGATGATGGGAACGGTGCCGGTTAATCCGGCCGTAATGCTTTTAAACATAAAACCCAACAACACCGACACAATCACCAGTGACAAGAGCAGACTGGCAATTTGCCCATTCAAAATCAAATCGGTAAATACGAGTGCCTTGTAACCGGAACCGGCAAAATTCATGTCCACATTTCGGTCTGAAAAAGCTTGCCGATAGGTTTCGATTCGGTCCAGCGCCTGGTTGATGCTTTTGGAGTCGTCGCTTTTTAGCTGAAACGTCACATTCAGTTTTTCGTATTCATAATCCGTCACCTGCCAGAGATTTTCCGGATCTCCCGACATTTCGTAAAGCAGTAAGTACTGGGCGATTAAATCTGATGATTCCGGGATAGCATTGTAGGTTTCATCGTCCGCATGCATCACCTTGTTCATGCGTGTTAAATAATCGGGCAGTCCAAATGAACTTCCCACAACATCAATGGATTCCACATCTGACTGCATGGCATCCACCAACACTAGTAATTCCGGATTTTTAAACGCATCCTTGTCCCTTGATTCCAGTACCAGATTCAGTGTGGAAGTGCCACCGAAATTTTCATTTATGAACTTATCCGTCAGCGCAATATCACTGTCTTTTTCGAACTTGTCCAGGAAGCTGGAATTGATCCAGACCTTGCTCGCGCCAAAAATGGAAATGGCGATGATAACGGCCGTCAACCCCAGGGTCATCCATTTATATTTCAGGAGACCTGAAGCAAATCGGTGAGCAAAGACAACGGCCTGTTTATCATCGGCGCTGTGAACCTTGATGTTGCGCACTTTCGGAAGACCAAATAGCATCATCCCGGCGGGAATCAGTACGAGAGAAAAAACCATGGCAGCCAAAACGCCAAAAGCCGTGAAAATCCCGAAATATTTAATGGGATAGACCTGTGAAGTCAGTAACGAAATAAAGCCCACCGCCGTGGTGACCGATGTCATTATGACCGGCTTCCACATTTCTTTCAGCATATTCCGGGTCGCTTCCAGTTTTGTAGCATGGGGATTGGAAGCGAGATACAGATCCACATGGCTGAACAGGTGAATAGCGTCCGCTACTCCGATGGCAATCAGCATCACCGGAATAGTCGTAAATACCGCATAAATGGGGATGCCCACCACAGCCAACAGGCCAAAAGTCCAAATGGTGCTGAACACGACGACCAACATGGTGAGAATCGTATTTTTGACACTACGAAGCAGAACAAGCAGAATAAAAATGATGACGCCAACGACCACCGGGACCATCCGTTTCATATCCGCCGG
>DAOWIJ010000045.1 GCA_030640955.1 Fidelibacterota bacterium | reverse complement strand
GGGATGTACCATTAGCCAGCCATAGGCCCCAAAGACTGCCGCGGCCCTTCTTAGATCAAGTGTAATCAAAGACTTAAGTACCAGGACAAAATCCCATACAAAGCGGACCGGTAAAGCCTTGAGCAGGTTGCCGGCGGCGTAGTTTTTCAACATCATAAAGATATTGTTGCGGTGGTTGTAATACATCTTGGTCAGCCTTTCCGTCCCTAACGTACCGCCACCGTAGTGATATACAACAGAATCGGGACAGAATCGCAGGCGTTTCCCTTGAAGATGCATCCTCCAGCAGAGATCGATTTCCTCCATGTGCAGCACAAAATCCTCATCCAGGCCGCCCAACTCAGCCACCACATCACGGCGTGCGGCCATGGCCGCCCCGGTTGTCCAGAACAGGTCGACAGGATTGTTGTACTGACCCCGGTCATCTTCAATTGTATCGAATATCCGGCCTCGCAAAAATGGATAACCATAGCGATCAATAAAGCCACCAGCCGCTCCAGCATACTCAAATTCTGTCGGTTTCCGCAGGTTAAGCAGCTTGGGCTGGCAGGCCGCGACCTGAGGATCTGATTCCATTTCATTCACCAGGGGTTCCAACCAGCCAGGCTCTACGGTTGTATCATTATTGAGCAGCACCACGTACTTGCCACGGGCCTGGGATAGTCCCAGGTTGTTCCCGCCACTGAATCCGAGATTCGTCGCGCTGCGGATGATGCGAACATCCGGATGATGGGACTCCATAAAGGAGACTGACTCATCCCGCGAGCCATTATCGACTAGAAGCAGCTCCCGGTTGGGATAAGTGGTCTTATCCAGCGAATCAAAGCACGCTTCGAGAAACCGAAGACCGTTAAAATTCACTACGATAACAGATACCAGGGGTAGCTTTTGATTCATATTGTAATCAGGTCAGCGTTAATTGCTTATTGCCTGGTATCGGTAAACCCGCTGGAGATCGTACGGCTATTTGGCGGTCAAGGCCTCGTACAGTTGTTTAGCGCTGTTGTCGTTGGGGTATTTTATCAACCATTCCTCAAGGATTGGAATAACCTTATCATCGTGACCGGCAGACCGGTATAAGGCTATAATGTTCCCCACCAATTCTCCATCGGTGGGATTACGGCGGTATACTTCGTTGAGCATCTGTTCGGCCCTATCCCAATCACCGAGACCCTGGCCATACATGGCGGCCAACCGAACCTGGTCCTGCTGCCGGACCCGAAAACGATTGGGGAATTCGTCAAGTCTGCGCGCAACTTCGGCAGTATCTCCCACCTCGCTATAGAGCTGGCTGATCTGCATATATAATTCCCGATTCGAGACCGGAACAGTTGCTTCAGGGATATTGGCCTGCAAAGTATCCAGGTACATGCGGGCCAGCTCGCGGTCACCTTTTATGATTCCATCCAGGGCCAGCTGGAGGTAGCTGGCGCGCAGGTTCTGAAGCAGGCGGCGAATATTGTTATTATAGTGAATAGTGGGATCATCCAGGTTGCGGTAGCGGTAAACCTCCAGCAGGTTGTGATGCAGCATTTCCAAATTTACGGGTTTTGTCCTTTGGGGCATCAATTCATATACCAGGCCCTGCATTTCCAGGTATTTCTCCAGGCCAATACGATTTTCAGGTGCTACCGTCACCGCTATGTATACGGGACGCTCCCATTCCACATCTTTTATTATTTGGACGACCATTCGATCCTGAGTGCGCAGGTAACGGCCACTGAACGTGGGTTTCATGGTCCATTCCAGTGTGCCGGGCCCAATTTCAGGATGGTTGTAGGCCAGTTTTACCTCACGGGTTTCCCAGGGAATTGGCAGCATCTGCTTGATGTCGCGATCACTTAAATCCAGGGGAATTTTGGGCTCATGGTCACGGAGTTGTGTTATGTACCAGTCGGTGTTAACCAGACTGAGATTCACAATCCGCACGTCTTTCCTGATCCCCTCCACCTCCTGCAGATACCATAGAGGGAAGGTATCATTGTCGCCATTGGTGAATAAAATGCCATTTGGCTTGCAACTGTTCAGCATGTTGTACGAATAGTCCCAGGCAACGTAATTACCACTACGATCGTGCTCGTGGTAGTTGGTAGCCAGCATCACCCCCGGCATAACTGCCAACAGGATTGCCAGCGTTGCCGGCAGAGCCGCCTGCCTGATGCGTAAGTCTTTGATCTTTTTGGACAGATACTCCAGTATGCCCGCGATACCGATACCGATCCAGATAGACCAGACCAGGAAACTGCCCACGTAGGAATAGTCGCGCTCCCGTGGCTGGGGGTCCGGTTGATTAAGATAGATAATCACCATGATGCCTGTAGCCAGGAACAGAGCGCCGACGGCCATGCCGTGTTTCCAATCCTTTTGCAGCTGGTAACCCATGCCAAACAGGCCAATCAGCAATCCCAACGGCAGGCCAAAGCGGAACCAATCTACCCCGTCTTCCATGTAGGTGGCGCCAAAGGGAGAAACACCTTTGTCGGTTGACGGTCCTCGCCCCGCATATTGCCAAAGGAAATAACGCAGATACATCTTCTTAACCTGGTAATTCCAGAAAAAGTCGCCTACACCGGTATAACGATTCTTGGTTTTGGGAGTCCAGCGGGCACGGTCCATTATAGACCAGTCACCGTACTGCTGACGCTCCATATAGGCTACTACCCGCTCCACATTTTCTGGATTGTTCTCATCAATGGCCGGGTCTTTGGCCGACCGGATAAAAATGGTTGCATAAGTAGAGTAACCTATCAGAACCATGACTAAAGATGCCATGACAACACTGGTGTTGTGCATTTTTCTTTGGATCGCCCAAACGGTCACCGCGAGGACAGTTAACACGAAAATAATGGGGAAGTAGCCATTAACCGCTGCCATCCGGGGTAGGCCTTTAATAACCACGATATAAATAATATAGACCGTCGCGCCCGTAATGGCGGTAGTGCTCAGAAAACCGGGCCAGGCAAACTCGTAGTGGCGGAAATATATCACCAGCGCCACAAAGGGCAGCGCCAGAATGTTAAGCAAATGGATGCCGGTGGCAAGGCCGAAGATATAAAACAGGATTATGATGTAATGGGCATGGCTGGAAGCATCGTCCTTTTGGCTCCAGCGGAGAATGAGCCAGACCACAAAGGCAGTAAGAAATGTGGAAACCGAATAAACTTCTGCTTCAACCGCGTTAAACCAATGCGAGTCTGTAACCATGAAAGTCAAGGCAGCGATGGCGGATGAGCCGAAGGCGATCAGTGCGTCAGTACTGTCTTTGGGTTCGCCGCGAAATTTGCGGATCAAGTGCACAATGCTAAGATATAAAAACATGACCGCCAGTGCGCTGGTGATGGGCGACAGCAGATTGACCCGGGCGCCAATATCGTCAAAGACAGGCAGCATGGAAGCGATCCGGCCGACGAGCAGGTACAGTGGGCTACCAGGCGGGTGTGACACCCCCATGATATAAGAGGTGGCAATAAATTCGCCGCAATCCCAGAACGATACGGTTGGCGCCATGGTAGCTACATAGATCACCAGGGAGACCAGAAACAGCAGCCCGGCAATAATGCGGTTCACCTTGGGGTAATTAGATTGAATCTCCACTATTTGTCCTCATCTTCCGTATTTTCAGCAGGATCATTGGCCGGTTTATCTTCGGTGCTGTCAGCGGGTGCTTCCTGTCCCTCGGGGGCGGCCGGATCCGGTTTCTTAGCCTCATCCAGATAATTCATTTTCAATTCAGTGTTCAGATGAGTCAGATACTGTTCTTCCCAATCAGCCAGGTTGCCGGCAGTACGTTTAACGAGCATATCCAGCGTATCAAGGTGGGCGGCAGCCTGCTGCATATTGCGCTCGATTTTGCCGGTCACCGGATTGGCCAGTTTGCCCATGGCGATCCAGGCGCCGGTGGAAATAGACGACACTAATTGCAGAAAGTATTGTTCGTCCTGGGTGGGGTTATCTTTTGACATCTCGCTTGATCCTGAAAATTACTGTTAGTTCAACTCAATTGACTAAAAAGGCTCGCAGACATAGATTACCGAGCTGGATTTTTCCGGCTTTCCGGCGGCGGCCAGGTTTGACCTGAAGCCGAGCACGGCCCCTCGTACCAATGAGCCGCCATTGTCGCGATGTTTTTCGCTTTCCAGTGACACATAATAGGCATCCAGGGGCATGGGCGCCATACTGGATATGCTGAAATTATGGCGTCTAACCAGTTTATCGACAGCGCCCGGAGTAAAGTTATACAAATGGCGTGGCGCATCATAGGCAGCCCACAAGGCCCCGTATGCCCGGGCGTCATAGGAGGTATAGTTGGGCAGCGCCAGTATGAGTTTACTATTATTGTCCAGCAGGGAGCGAATTTTTAGCAGGTATCCATCCAAGTCGTGGACATGTTCCAACACGTGCCACAAGGTGATAACATCATATT
>DAOWIJ010000240.1 GCA_030640955.1 Fidelibacterota bacterium | reverse complement strand
GTCTATCACCATGCCCTTCTACTTTGGTGAGGTAGAAGCAGGTACCCAGATATTGCCTTTTCGCGCCCGGCATAACCAGGTCCCCGATTTTCAGACTCAGTATATCTTCATCGGCTGGGGTCTGCGGAAGTCACTGATCAGTAATCTCTCAGTATTCGGTGGAGTGCGACTCGGCAACCAGCTGCTGACCTTCGCCGGCGTCCCCGGCCATGCTCATCACGAAAGTGAGCTCGGTACTGAAGCCTCCCTGGGACTCGCCATCAAAATACTCTCCCACTGGACCCTTCGCGCTACCGTTCGGCGCCAGTGGATTCACACACAGGTTCCTATCATCTTTGATTTCGGATCAGTCTCTGTCTCCCGTCAGTTGCCCACCCCCGACTGGCTGCGGGGCTTCCTCGAATGATGCGCCGTCTGCACCCCTGGTTCATCCTGTTCACCATAACTTTAACAATGCCCGCTACCGCTGGCGCTATTGTACAGACTATCACTGCCACGGATATGGCCGCTGCCGGTATCACCCAGGTTGCCGACATTTTCCTTCTGGCCGAAGGCTGGGACGTCAACACCACCGATGGCTTCTCCTGGAATGCCATTGGCCGGGGTCTGGGTACCTTTCAGCAACCGCACCTGGACGTCTTCATCGATAACCATAAGTTGGATGCCCGTTTCTTCGATTCAGTAAATCTCAACCTTCTCGGTATAGCTCTGGCGCAGCTCGATTCCGTCCGTTTGGGAACAAGCCCGGCCCTGGTTCTTGGAGAAATGACGACCGGCGGCTATATACACTTCTTCACCTCCCGTCGGCAATCCGGATGGAGCCTGGACGGTACCATAAATATGGGTAATGAGACCGGCGACCCCGGCCCCTGGCGGTATACCAATCGTGCCACACCTAACGTAGACAAAATCGGTCCCTCCGCCGAGATCACTCTGGCGCGCGGCAATCACAACGGACGGCAGGTTGGGACCTTCGTCCTGCAGCAGCATCAATTTACCGATTATGCACTTGCTCCACGAACCAAGCAAATCGGCATTCATTGGCCCGATCTTTACTACGTGGCTCCATCTTTCACAATAGACAAACGTCTCTTCGGCGGCTGGCACCAGTACAGGGCCGCTATAGGCTACGGGACCCGCCTTTACCGCTGGTCCGAACCCCTCGGATTCGAGGCCCCAACAAACTTACTCACTGTCGATCTGGGACTCGGCGGGAACCTCCCCCGGTCAAGCCGGTCGGTGGTCCAATACCGCCTCAACTATGCCTCTCACGAGTTCACCAAAACGCCCGTCAGGATCCCTTTTGCCTACGATTGGCGCCGGCGTCACCTCGCAGGCAACCTGGAGTTGGCTAACGCGGGCGCTGACCGTACCATTAAATACGGCCTCGGACTGGATACCCACTCATTAGCCACACAGGCCTCCCTGTCAGCTGCCGCCTACTCTGTCGCTAAGGTCTACGCTTCCCTCTCAACGGCCCCCGGCTCCCGCACCGGTTACCAGCTGGCCGCATCGGCCGCCCGTGCCGGATCCCGGACGTTTCTGAAGGCTATCGCTACTGTAGATCGGCGATTGTCCGGCAGGCGCCATATCAGCCTGTCTGCCGCATCGGTCCAACGCTCACCCTTAGCCGAAAACAGTAATCTCGAGTGGCTCCGTCGTGGGTACGATCTCTACACCTGGTCCGATTTGGACGACCCCGTGTCTGCTGGTCAGGTGGGGGAAACCATCCCCGAATTCGCTCCGGCCAACCAATCCTCATTGGATGCTAACTGGCGTTTTCCAGCCGGCAACCAAGCCAGGCTCCAGTTGGGTCTGGCCTACCGGCGCGTCACAGATTTGACCCTGGAACAGCGGCAGATCGCTTACGATACCAGCACTTATTTCTTTGCCGTGGATAATGCCTTGGCTCTCGACGAGTCCTACCAGGTTTTAGGCGCCCACGCCAGCGGCACAGGCCGCCTCATGCCCGGTCTCCACTGGCACGCCGAATATCGCTACTGGTCGGTTCTCGCCGCCACGGATATTGCAACCAACCAGTGGCGGAAAATCCCACGCCATAAACTCGCCGTTCGCCTTTTATGGCAGATTGCTCCAACATTTTCGGTCTCGTTGGCAGTGACATCCGTATCCCCGACTGCCTGGCCGGACTACACCGCCATCAGCCCGGCCACCTATCCCTTTTCCCATAACAGCTCAAATACCTACAGGGACAGAGTTCAATCGTGGACCAATATCGATCTCCAGCTGCGCAAACAGTTGTGGGACCGCCGCCTGGCAGGTAGCGTTCTCCTGAAAAACCTCCTCGACCACCAGGTCCAGTACCATCCCATTGGCGCCACCTTTCGCCTGACCCTCTTCATCAAGATCGATTGGTCACTGGACTAAAGCAAAGACGTTCCTGGTAGCCATGTATGGGAGATAGTTAGGGCACGATCGGTAAAGGTAGGGGGGTTGACATATGGATTGCACCCCGCAAGGTGCGGGGATCCCCCGTCATCGGCGGGGTAAAAATTTAGACCAATGGTGACCAGTTTGGGGAATGATGAGAGGTAATCAGCTGGAACGGCTCAAGCAGAGAATGCTTCTTCGGATCTTTGCATCTCGGCCTGGTATTTCTATTTTCAGCCTACTTTGGTTTGATACTTCACAACGGTTCTTAACATGAGAATTGTTCCTTCCATGAGGTCGATCAGCATGGTTGCGCCGACCGCGTCATGCTCTGCAGTTATAGTACTTGCAACTTCTTTTATCCTCTTAGGTAAATCGCCCAGATGTTCAACTTGATCCTTGGGTTTCACCATTTCTGAGATTCGCCTCAAAGAAGATCTGAGGCGATCGTGATCAAGTGGTTTGCTGATAATATCGAAAAAACCGAGTTCCTTGGCATATCTGTACTTGCCGCTGGTCTGTGCGGCACTCTTTTCCGTCTGTGCAGCAGCCATCAGAATCCAGGGTAGCCTTTTTACTCCCCCCTTGCCCTTTGACGCCTCGATTATTCCCAGGTAATCTTTGTATATCCGGATACCGTCAATCTCCGGCCTGAGCAGCTCACAGATAACGACATCAAACCGACTTTTGCCGGCTAGCAAAGATGTTAGGTCTTCCAGGCGGCTTGCACCGACGGTCACATGGCCGTCCATTCGGAGGATTCGCTCAATAATAGCCCTGTTCATGGCTAAATCATAGATGATGAGGATGTTCATTATGTAATTGACTCACTCCAGTTACTAATTATTACGGAATTACGATTAATTTGATCTGTACTGAATAATGGAATAATGAGAAATGGGCGGCGTAGGAGACTATCAGAGACGAACCTGATTGAGAACAAAGGAATTCTAAGTGATTGTTTTTTCAACATTCCATACCTACACTTATTTGGAATCATATCCCTTATTTTATTCAAAATGACCTGAGTGATTACGCGACCCTTATGGCGCTCCAGGTCATACAGCAATGACCTGGAGCAGGATGTTCGGCTGCGGACCAGATTAATGCCATAATTTACTGAAAAAAGATAATGTGTCAAGAGACCAAAATGTTTTGTCGCGAGTTTTCTTGGTGAGATAGACAAAATCCCAAATTTGCAGCACCGGGACCTTTGAAAGAATGATGGCTATGGCTAAATTGTAATAACCCATCAATATCACATAGAGGATGAGATGTTTATTGACTACCTAACTGAAAAGCAGAGATCAGCCTTCCTCATCCTGGCCAAACAATTGAGCCTATCGGATTCTGAGTTAGCTCCTGAGGAGGAAAGACTACTTAAGTTGATGGAACGCGAAGCTGGGATGCAGATACCCGATGCCGCGGAGAGCTATGATATAACAACATTGCTGCCGGCATTTGATAGTTCAAAATCAAAAATAGCAACTATTCTCGAGTTAATGTTATTAGGCTATATTGACGGCGAATACAGCGCAGAGGAGAATCATTTTATTCATGATCTGGCGGATGTTTTTGGAATGGCTGAAGATGAATTGGATCAGTATGCTCACTGGGCCCTGAAACAGTACGAAGTATTGCATGAAGGCAGAGAGTTTTGGGGAGAAATGAATAGCTCTTACCTGTACGCCCGCCCCTGATACGCGATTTCGGGTTTCTGCCGATAACTGCCACAGCAGGGCCACCTATGACCCATCCCATAGCCCTTAAATACCTGCCGTTTACCCCGCTGCTACCCATCAGATGCCCACCCAAAACCCCGCCAAAGGCTAACAAAGGGTTCATGTTCCTAGTCGGGGGAGGTGAGCCGTGCGCCCATCGGGATTTTTTTTGCAGGCACTTTTTCGCGGGCAGCGCTGACTGATGATGTCAAAGAGCGCAGGAAGCTAAGCTAAAAGCCGTCACTGCGACGTTCGCCAGGTGCGCGAAAGAAGAAATTAAACCACAAAGGCGCAAAGTGTAACGCCCTGTGCGCCGAGGAAAATCTCCCGCCGCTGGTCCCGCCTTAGGCGGGATAAACTCACAGCTCATGCACCAGGTTATCTATTACCCCTCTTTGGAGGACTAGGACGCCTAGGCGGAGGAGGCGGTGGTATGCCACCTTTACGCTCTGGTCTTCTTTCCCGCGGTGAGGGGGGCTTTGGTTTAGGAGGTGGAGGGATCGGTGATTTCTTATCGTTATTACTCATTGTTC
>DAOWIJ010000264.1 GCA_030640955.1 Fidelibacterota bacterium | reverse complement strand
TGGGACTGGTGAGCAACGTACGGTGGAGTACCGCCGACCCGCAGACCGGTCTACCTGCCGACGGCATCAACGCCGACCTGCAGATCAACTGGAAACTGGCCGGGGACGTGGTCCGCCGGCTGCTCCACGAGCCGCCCCTGCTGGACGCCTGCAGCGTATCCCTGTCGTTTAACTGGGAGCAGTCCCACCCCGAGCTGGAGGACTGGCATTTCTGGCGGCAGCTGGGCCAGGAGATAGATGGCTCAATCGTGCGGGTGATAGTGACCGAGATTTTATCGGTGGAGCACATCGGCCTGGTATATGCCGGGGCCGATCCCGCCGCCGCCAAGCTGCCCACCCTGGCCGATGACAATGAACCTTTGGCCGCCATCGACCGGCTGATGACAAGTCCCCACGAAGGCGCCACGGCCGTGGCACTGCAAGCCGCCGATAATAATTCCGAGCCGGGCCGGCCCAAACAGCCGGCGGTTGGCAGCAGCATAGCGATTCCCGCCAGTTCGCCGGTGTGGCAGGCCCTGGAAATGGAGGAGTTGGACCTGGAGCAGCTTGAGCGGCAGGTGTTGCAAACCGCATCGGAGGCCCGGCACGGGCGAGCGGCGATGAGTGAGCTGCGCGCCGATGTACGGACCCTGGTCGTGCGGCTGGACGGCACCCTGGACCGGGAACCGTCAACGGGTCTGCTGGAAGTTATCGAGGCGGCCGGGCGCGACACGCTCAAGGCCCTCAAACGGGAATACCAGCGGCGCCTGGAAACTCTGGTGCCGGCTGTATGCAGCGCCTGCGGCAGCCAGCAGATAACGCGGAGATCATCTTTGGATAGCGGTCTGCGGCAGCCCGGCAGTTACCGCCGGGATCCGGAAGCGGACAGTTACCGGTAAATATTTATGGCCGTCGCCAACACTGGAATAGTGGCCCGGCGGCCCTGTAACCAGAACAACCGAATGCATCAAGGAAAGAGGAGGAAGCCATGAGCATATCCTTCACCGGAATCCGTGACCGGGCCACCTTCAAGGCCAGCAGCCTGACCTTCGGCAGCGACGAAGGCAAGGTGTGCAAGGTTACGGCCAACCAGACCGTGGGCCTGTGCGCCGACAGCGACAAGTTCCACGGTGTCATCGAGACCATCGAACGGGACAACGCCTACTGCGTGGTCCGCAAGACCGGGTACTGCCAGCTGGACTACAGCGGCGCGGCCCCCTCGGCGGGCATCGTGAAGCTGGCGGCCGACGCCAGCGGCGGAGTCAAGGTGGACAACACCAACGGCTCCGAATACCTGGTGGTTGACGTGGATACCGCAAACACCAAAACCACCGTTTATCTAGGCTAGCGGAAGAAAGGAAAATGAGTATGCAGTTCAAGAAGATTAACCTGGAAGCGGGCCATTACCGGGAAGCGGAAAGCGCCCGTATCACCTTTACCGACCTGCTGGCCCAGATGGACGGCGGCGCCTATATGGACCACGACTCCGACCTGGACGCCTTCCAGCAGCAGTTGGCGGTGCGCAACCTGGTGACATCCGGTCCCCAGGCGGTGCAGCTGGATGCCTTCTATGAAGGCGACAACCAGATCCTGTTCCCGGAGTGGATCAGCCGTCAGATCAGGGAGGGCATGAGCCTGGGGAAGAACGCCCTGCGCCTAACCGACCTGGTGGCTATCGAGACCGAGATCGAATCGGGTGTCTACGAAGTACTGCTGTCCGAGATGGGCAGCGAGATAGCGCCCAAACGGGTCGGCCAGGGGGGGGAATTCCCCACGGTGGAGATCAAGACCGGCGAGCAGACCATCAAGCTCAGCAAGTACGGCATCGTCATGTCGGCCTCCTACGAGGCCATCCGCCGGGTGAAGGCCCCCGTTTTCGCCACAACCCTGCGCAAGATCGGCTTCTACATGGGCCGCCAGATGGTGGACGACGCCCTCACCGCCCTGGTGAACGGCACCGGCAACAGCGATGCAGCGGCCGTGGACCAGGTAGCCGCTACCGGCACCCTGGACTACAGCGACCTGGTCTCCTTTGACCTGAACTTCGACCCCTTTGAGTCCAATTACTGGGTGGCCCCCAAGGACGTCATCCAGACCATCCTCAATATGGTGGAGTTCAAGGACCCCCAGGCGGGCTTTGCCTATCAGCAGACCGGCGACCTGATCAGCCCCCTGGGCAACACCCTGCGGCGCTATGACGGCACCCTGCTGTCCACCGACCGGATTGCCGGCTACATGCGCGAGTTCGCCATCGAGAAGGTGAACGAACGGAGCGCCAGCCTGGTGGAGGTGGAGCGCATCATCAACAAGCAGATCGAAGGCACCGCCATCAGCGAGGTGGTGGGTTTTGCCAAGATCGACAAGGATGCCACCCGCGTACTGGATATCAGCTACTGACAGGTGTAAATCCCTGCGCCGGGGAGGCTGCGGCCTCCCCGGAATGCGGGTTGTCAGCAGATAACATTGAACATCAGGTGAAGAACATGAATGAAAAGATGATTGCGGTGAAACTGGCTCCCCGGCTGGAGCAGGAAGGCAGGGGCCTGTGCGATCCCGAAGATCCCCGTAATGAAATGATCATCACGCCCAGTAATTATAACGCCCGGGGCTACCTGCGGGTGCACCCCAGCGGCTTTATCCAGGCCATGATCGCCAGCGGGCTGCTGATACCGGTGCCGACCGCTGATGATAAACGCGGCAAGCGGCCACGGCCGGGAACCAGGTCCCATAATCGTCCACGGAAAGGTAAATCATGATTGCCGACGGTACCCATGTACGGGTTCTGGGAGGCCTGCCCGCCGGTCTCACCGACAGTATGCTGGCCCCGTTTTTCGGGCCTGCCAGCCGCCGGTTGATCGAATGGGTGGGCGCCACGGCCTACACCGACGCCGATCTGGCCACACCCACTGACCAGGACCGGGCCGACGCCCTGAAGGATGCGGAAGCCTACCTGGTGCTGTACTATGCGGCTCCCCGACTGAACATGGTAATGAACGACAGCGGCATCGTGACTTATAAAACGGTGGGCAGCACCACCGAAACCTTTACCTATCTCAACCCGTCCGAACTGGAAGAGCTGCGCCAGGTGTGGCTGCGCGACGCCGTAAACGCCTGCCGCAAGCATATCACCAAGACAGGCAGCATCGTCGGGTTGTCGCCAACGGCAGATGAATAACAGGAAAGGCTGATACAATGGCACTCATGACCAAATCCACTGACGACCCCAAGGTCACCCGCTGGTGGTGGCGTACTCTGCGTCAATGGATCTACGAACTTGTCGATCCCCTGTGGGCGGCCTTCAGGGGCGAGAACAGCGCCGATATTTCCCTGACCAATGTCACCGGAATCAACGGTGTCAGCGCCGCGGAACTGACAGTATTAGACGGGCTGACCGCCTCCACCGCCGAGCTGAACAAACTTTCGGGCTTAACGGCTGATGCCGATGAGTTGAACAAGACCGACCGCGCCCAGGCCGATGGCATTGCCGAAGCCTCAAAAGTAGCGACCCTGGATGGCAATAAAGACATCCTCGGCAAGCGGTACGACATCAACCAGAGCCTGCTGGACGCGCAGGCAGGCCCCCCGACGTTCCGGTTCGATGGGACCGATGATCATATCCAATATGACGGCAATGTGCTTTCCGGTTACCCCTTCACGCTCTGGGCCAGGTTCAAGACCGATTCGGTTTCCGGCGCGATAGTGTATTTCAATGACAAGGATGCCGGGAATATCAAATTCGGGATCAATATTGACGACAACGGCAAGCTTGTAATTCAAGCCCAGATATCCGCAAGCTATAGCGGCGTCTCCGTCGATGCATATAATGATGGACATTGGCACACGGTTTTCGGCCTGTTCAGAAGTGACACCGACCGGGAGTTATTCGTTGACGGAATCAGTGTTGCCACCAGCACTAATTCACAATCCTACTCAGCCGCCATCGACCGCTTGAGCATCGGCCGCTTGGGGGATAGTACGCCTTCCAATTACTTCCAGGGAGAGATCGACCTGGTGCTGGTATTCAATCGCGCCCTCTCGACCGATGAGATCAAGGCCCTGGCCTCCGGTGGGTGGCCGGACCATGCCGACCGGGGCGCTTCCCAGACCGATCTGGTGACCAATGGTGACGACTGGACCGGGGCCAGCGGGTCCACGCCGCCCAACAGCTGGTCGGATAGCGGGGCCGGCACGGCCAGCTATCTGATCCGTGACAATGCGGGCGTGGCCAACATGGATGACAAAGTTCTGGAACTGGATACCGTTGGCGGCAGCAAGACCTTGTATCAAGCCATCCTGACCACCGGGAAACGCTACCGTGTGTCATTCGTGTACCGCAACCTGGAGGGCAGTACTCCCACCTATGTGGCGGCCGGTTCGGCCAACAGCAAGGCCAACCTGCAACACACCCTGATTACGGGCGACGGCATCATTTTCAGCCAGGAGTTTACAGCCGACGGCACGGACCTTATGTTCGTGGTGGACAGCGGC
>DAOWIJ010000250.1 GCA_030640955.1 Fidelibacterota bacterium | reverse complement strand
TATTATTTGAGTGATATTCCCTTCGTACTTGGCTCCCGGCTGCGCGTCGATGCTGAGAATAATAAGTGGATCAGCTCGCCTGGCCACGGCATCTGGGTGTTGCTGGATAATACGACCTTCTGGCCCGACATTAACGGCATTAATGCCGACAACAGCGAACTGCCGACGAACGAAATTACCGATATCTATCTGGATGACCGTGAGGGATTAGCCTATATTGCCACTACCAAAGGGATTCATTCCCTCAAAATCCCCTTCAGGGAAGCAATTGAGACGTACTCGGAGCTGGCCGCCTTCCCCAGTCCATTTAGAACGCCTGCCACAAAGCCGCTGACCATAACAGGATTACGCCAGGGGTCCACAGTCAAGGTGTTCACCGTTACCGGTCTGCTGGTCCGCGAACTCAGCGCGCAAGGGGGAGATGTGGCCGGCTACCAGGCCTTCTGGGATGGCCGGAACAGCGCTGGTAGTCTGGTTGGTTCCGGTGTCTATCTGATCAGCGGCTATCTGCCGGACGGTAAAAGCGGAGTCACAAAGCTAGGCGTCATCAGGCAACCATAAGGCGTTTGATGCCGAATTCGGCCTCAAGTTCCTCAACTACGCGGCCGATTACTTTCCGCCGTTCCTGGTGGCTGATGAATGATGCCTTAAACCCATTAATTATAATATCTCTGAAATCGTTCAAAGTCAGGCCGAACGTTTCTTTGGCGATCAGATATTCCCGGGACAGTGTGGTATTGGAAACCAGTAGATTATCGGTGTTGAGGGTGACCCGTATACCCTGATCATAATAGTACTTGAAGGGGTGTTCCTTGAGGCTGCGCACACTCTTGGTATGGACATTACTGGTCAGGCACACTTCGAGTGTCAGTCGATGATCATTGACGTAGTGCATCAGTTCCTGGTCCTCCATCAGCCTGGTGCCGTGCCCGATTCGATGGGCGCCGCAATAGTGAATGGCTTGATGGATACTGTCGGGGCCAAACGCTTCTCCGGCGTGGAGGGTTGTGTTGATATTATTGTTCAGGATCAGGAAGAAAGCTTCCATGTGATGTTTGGCGGGAAAGTTCTCTTCGGCGCCGGCCAGATCAAATCCCACCACGCCTTTATGCTTGAACTGCACTGCCAGGTCGGCGAGCCGTAGCGACACTTCAGGTGAGATTGAACGGATACCGCAGATTATGATACCGGTGCCAATACCCAGATCGACTTCGGCGCGGTCAAGTCCCCTTTTTACCGCTTCGATGCTTTCGGCGCTGGTCATACCATGCACTGTATGCAGGATCGGCGAATAACGGACTTCGATATAACGGACACCATCGTTCCATACGTCCTCGGCCAGTTCGTAGGCCACCCGTTCCAGGGCTTCGGGGGTTTGAAGCAGTTTCAGGGGCAGCTCAAACTTCCCGATATAATCCTCCAGTGAGCCGATGCGATCCCCGATTGTCACGTATTTTTTAAGCGTGTCACGATCCCTGGTGGGCAGCTCAATCTTATTTTTTTCCGACAGATCAAGGATGGTATCAAGGCGCAGGGATCCATCCAGGTGGCAGTGCAGCTCCGCCTTAGGCAATCTTTGAAAAAATTCCAAATCCAGTTTCATTAGACGTCCTCCAGAGGAGCTACAACATGCTTCCCGTTACCAATTTAATCAGCCTTCGGTCTGATTTGAATTACTCATAGCCACGCGATAAACCAGATAACACACGCCTGCCAGGAGCAGCACACCGGGCCAGGGTCCCAGCGGCGCCGTATCAAAAATAGTAAACTCGGTGGGGATAGATTTCCACGGCGTAAATTCCTTGATCATCAACGGTAATGCCAGCAGAATACCGACCAGCGCCTCGCCGGTGATCAGGCCAGAGGCATAAAGCAAACCGTTCTGGCTCGATTTCTTGGTATCCAGACTGATGGCGCCGGAGGTGACATAAGATATCACTCCGCCAATAAAAATAGGCACAACCAGATGGAACGGCAGGTATAAGCCCACCGCCACTGCCAGCACCGGTAGTCTGAAATGTGAACCGCGACTTTCCAGGTACTTATCCGAGGATATTATGATGATGGCCAGGATACAGCCCGTAATAATCAGGCTCCACGGCAGGTCTTGCTCGAATACCCCCCGGGCAATGTTAGCCATCAATGCGGCTTGAGGCGCCTCCAGCGGAACCACGTCGGGATTAACTTGAACCCCGATGCCGTAACGCATGTGCAGCAACCAGAGCACCGGCATCATGACAAAAGCGGCGGAAATAGTACCGATCATCTGCATGACCTGCTGTTTCCAGGGTGTGGCGCCCAACAGGTATCCGGCCTTCAGGTCCTGCATATTATCGCCACCGATGGAAGCGGCACAGCAAACCACGGCCCCGATCAGGATAGCGGCCGCGGGACCCACATTAGCGCCGCCGTATACTTTCAGGACATACAACAGGATGGCCGACGAAAGCACAGTGGCAATCGTTACGCCCGAGATGGGATTGTTTGAGGAGCCAACCAGACCAGACATATAGGCCGCCACGGCAGAAAAAATAAAACCGGCGATCAGCATCACTACGGACATGAAGGCGGTTATGGCTACACTCTCGACAATGGTGATGTAAATCGCAAAGATGGGTACCAGCGAAAAGAGCAGGATTACGAGAACCCAGGGTAAGGGCGTGTCCATATCGGTGCGTTCTATTGCTTCCGTGCCGTGTTCCCGCATTTTGCGATAGGCATCCATGCTTGACCTGATGCCGCGGCCTAAAGAGCTGCGCAGGTTGATCAAGGCCCACAGACCACCAACAATCATGGCGCCCACTCCAATATATTTTACGAAATTGTTGTGGAGGTAGTTAACGGATGCGACAGCATCCATTCCAGCTGGTAAGTCCTGGCCAACGGCGATGATTGGCAGTGAAATCCAGCGACCGATGACGCCGCCGGTAAAAACCAGGGTGGCAATATTCAATCCGACGATATAGCCCACCGAAATGAGGGCGGGTGACAGGTCGATCTGGAATGAAGCGAACGAGCGTCCCACGGCCCGGGCGGAACTCAGCACGCCGGTCCACAGCCTCAGGCCCTCGGCAGCAAACTTAAAGGCGCCTCCGATCAGAGCCGCCTGTACCAGGTAATGCAGGCCTGGTGCTCCGCTTTCGCCACTTTTTAGCACTTCCGCAGTGGCAATGCCCTCGGGAAATTGCAGGCCTTCCTCAATAATCAGGGCGCGGCGCAGGGGTATGGTAAAGAGAACGCCAATTATTCCGCCTAACGCCGCTATCCCGGTAATAGTCCAATAGTGCTCGGCAAAGCTGAATTCGGTCCAATAACCCATCAGCAGGAGGGCAGGTATAGTGAAAATGACTCCCGCGGCCAGCGATTCTCCCGCCGAGGCCGCCGTCTGCACGATGTTGTTCTCCAAAATGTTGGATTCGCGAAACAGCCGCAGCACACCCATTGAGATTACAGCAGCGGGTATGGAGGCCGAGACGGTCATTCCGGCGAACAGGCCCAGATAGGCGTTGGCCCCCGCCAGGATGACAGACAGCAGGATACCAAGAAAGATCGCTTTGATGGTTATTTCAGGAAGAGGTTTCATTAGTGCTCCCGGTTGGCGTATTTAACCCTAAAACTAACCATTTTACGCATAAAGATTCAATGCCTTTGAATCATAAAAATACTAATCGCCAGCGCCGGCAATTACTGACCCACTTGTCATCGCGAGTTCGGTGGATGCCGGGAGCCTGTCCTGAGCGGAGCCGAAGTATGGCGATCTCCCGGCCAAGCAGACTGCCACGTCCCGATCAAGACATCGGTCCTCGCAGTGACAAGTCCCCCGCATCCCGGCCCATCGTCAGGAAATGAACTTTCGGCAGGGCTTGCTCTAAAAGCGGCGGTTGGCAGGCGGGAAAACCCACCCTTCCCGCCAGCTGGCGGGTTCCCTCTCTTAAAATAGAGGGGATTAGCGTCTGCCCCGCCGATGGCGGGGTCCAGTCCAATATCCAATATCCAACCCCGCCGTTGGCGGGGTACCATCCAGTATCGAGTATCCAGTATCGATCGGCGATTCCCCAGCCAGGCAGACTGTCACTCCCGAAACTTCGGGATCGCAGTGACAACATACTGACCGCAGTCGGGAAGTAAATATTCTGAGGAACTACCGGTCCTGAT
>DAOWIJ010000078.1 GCA_030640955.1 Fidelibacterota bacterium | reverse complement strand
TATCGGTAATCTCGTTCGTCGGCAGTTCGCTGTTGTCGGCATTGATACCGTTTATGTCAGGCCAGAAGGTCGTATTATCCAGCAATACCCAGATACCGTGGCCGGGCGAGCTGATCCACTTGTTATTCTCAGCATCGATGCGCATCCGGGAGCCAAGTACGAAGGGAATATCACTCAAATAATAGCCGAAGTTGGTTACGGGAACCAGGGTCGGCGTATCGGTAATCTGCCATCCCATTAGTCCTTGCGGTGTAAGGGTCCAGAGCATCCCATGTTTATCGAAAGCCATTGACCATACGGAATTGGAATGATCCGATTCGATTTGCACAGCCATCCAATACCAGGAGTCATCTTCCTTGTTCCCTAAAGTGCCATTGTGATCGAGGACGGTGATTCCACCAGGCGCATTAGGATAGGTATTTTCATGGCAGGCAATATATACGCGGCCCCAGTCATCGAACGCAATTTCCGTGGGTACCTGGTTCAGTTTGCCGCCACTCTCATCTATCGAGAAGTGTACCCATGTATGGTCCGGTCTTAGTACGGCGATGCTGTTGCCATCCGATGCGGCTTCGGACATAGCAATCCATACATTGCCGTTGCTATCGGTGTTCATGTGGCGGATAGTCAGATAGCTGTCCTTTGCTTTGCCGCTTAAGTGGCCATTGGAAGTATCATATTTCTGGTAAGCGTCTAAATCATTATAGCTAAATCTTAGAATCCCTCCTCCAGTCGGCCAATTTTTTCTAAGACCAACCAATATATCGCCATTGGACAGTTCCAATAGATTCCAGGACTGTCCACCATCGAAATCGAGGGTATCTGCCAGAAAGGTATTATAGAACAGCACCTGGGAATTACCATTGTTGGTCCCCCTCACACCTTCATCCAGTAGAGAGTGCCCTGGGATCAGGTTATACCATCCCGAACCATCGTATCTGGCAATTCCTCGCTCCCCTGATGCAACCAGTTCACCGGTGGATAATTTCAGGACGGCCGAATAGCCTTGGCCCGCCGTAGCATTAACGGTCAAAGGTGTCCATTCATCGGTGGCAGTGCTGTAGAAATACAGTCCCTTATGGTCAACGCTGGCAAATCCACCCTCAATTTCCGGTACAGGCCAATAATCCAGCACAGGCTTGGGCGCGCGACTCGTGCCTCTCACATAGCCACCGGGCAGCAATCGAACCACGAGATTGGAGACTGAAACTGAGAATTCTCCCGTTGAGCTGCGACTCAGCCGACGTACAGTGGAACCGTTAAAGAACCACCCGGGATGCCAGCCATCAGCTTCCTTCCTATAAAGGACATCAGGGTGGTTACGAGGGGGCAAGTCCGCATCCAGGGCCAGGACGTACTTGCCCTCGGCATCCACGTGAAATTGGATCGTTTCGCCAAGTTCAGTTGACGCTACCTCCCGCCAATCAAGCGGATCTTTCAAATTATCCCGTGCATAATCAGCGGCAATAATACCCGCACTGGTTGTTACATACAGGGTATCCTGCCAGATATCCAGGTCCAGTATTGTGCTGTTCGATTTGAGGAAACTCCGGTAAATATCGGCGTAGCCGAATGACTCCCCTTCACCGCGCAGTTCGATTATTCCGGCATCTTGCCCATCTCTGAAGGCGGCAAATCCCCGGTTTCCCCAAGCTGAAACATGGGTGATCTGGTCAACATCCAGACTGATGATGGATACTTGGCCGGAAGGTAAGTACACCAGTTGTATGATGCCCTTAGGTAAAGCGCCACCCAGCCAGAGCCAATCGCCGATGATCGCAATGGACTTTATATCGGGATAAATCAGGCCTTCGTTCATGCCGAATCGTTGGTAAGTCTGTGTTCGGTAATTGTAGATCAGCACGCCACCGGTGGTGGCGCAATACACATCTTCGCCATCAACTACCAGCTGCCGGATACTGAGGGCCGAGGTGAGATGATGCCACTCACCTACCCGGTTCTGGGCACAGATTCCGAAAGGCAGGGCAACAAGCCAGAACAGTCCAAGGAGGCGCAGTCTCAATTTAGCTGAATTGTCAGGTTGATCATCTCGATGAGACCCAACATGGCCTCAGCACCCTTATTGCCCGCCTTGTTCCCGGCTCGTTCCAGGGCTTGCTCCAGTGTGGCGGTTGTCAGGACCCCAAATGAGATGGGAGTGCTGGATTGGGTCGCAAGCCAGGCCAGGGACCGTGTGACCTGTTGGGCAAGTATATCAAAGTGCGGCGTGGCACCCTTGATCAGGGCGCCCAGGGCCAATACACCATCGTATTTCTCACTGTCAGTCAGACGCTTAACGATCGCGGGAATTTCAAACGCTCCCGGTACCCATATAATCGACAGATCGTCCTCGTTTCCACCGTGGCGCAGAAAAGTGTCTTCAGCTCCACTGGCCAGTGCCTGGGTAACAGTGCTGTTGAACCGGCTCACAACGATGGCAATCGTGTGATCCTTGACAGTCAATGATCCGGTAATGTTGTGCGCCATGGCATGCTCCTATTGCATTATAAGGTGGCCGAGCTTGTCCCGTTTGGTCTCAAGATAATGTTTGTTGTCGGCGTTTGCCGGTACCTCCAGGGGAACACGAGTTACGATTTCGAGACCGTAACCATCCAGACCAACCACTTTACGGGGATTATTAGTCAATAATTTTAATTTCCGTATTCCCAGATCGAGTATTATCTGCGCCCCGATTCCATATTCTCTCAGATCAGGTTTAAACCCCAGTTGCTGATTGGCTTCAACAGTATCCATACCTTTTTCCTGCAGATTGTAAGCCAACAGCTTATTCTTCAGCCCGATGCCCCGGCCCTCCTGCCGCAGATATACCAGCACTCCCTGACCCGCTTCCGTAATCATCTGCAGCGCTTTTTCCAACTGTGGGCCGCAATCACAGCGCAGCGATCCAAATATATCCCCTGTAAGGCACTGGCTGTGAACCCGCACCAGGACGCCATCTGAATTGGTAACATCACCCTTTACCAGGGCCAGATGGGTATCGTTATGCAGGGTATCCTGGTAAACGACCATACGGAACTTCCCGTATTTAGTGGGAAAATTGATTTCCGTCAGCCGTTCCACCAACTTCTCTTTTTTACGACGATAAGCAATAATTTCCGCTACACTGACCATGCTTAGACCGTTGTCCGCGGCAATGGCACGCAAGCGGTCTCCCCGGGCCATGGTGCCGTCTTC